>CAXGRW010000378.1:0-5523 GCA_964012125.1 uncultured Rhodopirellula sp. | reverse complement strand
GCTTTCCTTCCTTGTTACGGGATGGCTGAGACCACACTGATCGTTACTGGTGGCCCTGCCGAGACTCGGCCAGTGCTCACCACGTTTGACCGTAGTGCTTTGGACGAAAAAATCGTACGTCCTGTGCAGGCAGATCACGAGAATGCGCGGACGCTTGTAGGCTGCGGTACTGTGCTGCCGGATGAAAAAGTGATCATCGTCGAGCCCGGTACGCGAGAGATCCTTCCGAGTGACAGTATTGGTGAGATTTGGGTTCAAAGTCCGTCGGTGGGGCAAGGTTACTACCAGCGTAAAGATGCCACACTGCGGACGTTCCACGCGACCACCATTGACGGGGATGGGCCCTACTTGAGGACCGGCGATCTAGGTTTCTTGTACGACGGCCAGATCTACATTTCAGGTCGTGTCAAAGACATGATCATTGTCCGCGGGGTCAATCGCTACCCGCAGGACATCGAGGAGACGGTCGAGAGATCCAGTGATGCGGTGCAGGCCGGGTCTGTCGCTGCATTCGCGATGGATTACGAGGGTAGGGAACAGCTGGTTATTGTCGCTGAGACAGTACGCCGACGAAATATCGACGGGGACGGGAATCTGCAGAGAATTCGTAGAGCTGTGACAGCAGAGCATGATCTCCCACCCGATGCCGTTTACCTGGTTCGCAACAGTAGCGTTCCAAAAACCAGCAGCGGAAAGATCCAAAGGCACGCGTGCCTACACGCAGTTCGAGATGGTGATTTGAAACTGATCGCCAAGTGGGTCCGGTGGGAAGAGAATAACGAAGCTCGGATGAACTTCGATGCTGCACCAATGATGCAAGCAGCCGCGGCCGGTGGACGTTCGGCTGACGTCGATGTCAGCAACGTGAGTCCTGTTGTAATCGAGGCAATCAAGCATCATGTGCGCCGAGTTGCTGGTGAGCGAGCGGTGGCTCTGGAAGCGACGACCAATATTGTTCTGGATCTTGGGCTGGATAGCTTGGAGCGTCTGGAGATTGCCCGCAAGCTTGAGAAGACTTTTGGTGGTAGGTTCCCCGAACAGGTGCTTGATGATATCGAGACGATCGGGCAGACAGCGTTAGCAATCGAGCGTTACTTGCCACCGGGTGGCGAGGCTCGTGCGGCCGCTCTGCTTCGGGGTGAAGTGGTGGATGCTGAGGTTAACGCCAACGCTTCCGACCAAGCCACTGCCGACCAAGCCGCTGTCGCCCCCCCCGTCGATGTCGAGCCTGAGGACAGTTTCGAGCAGTTTGCTGAATACCGACGTTTGAAATCGACGATGCGGCAAATGCTGATGACGGGCGTCCCCAACCCTTACTTCACTGTGCACGATGGTATCGTCCGCGATCATACGGTCGTGGATGGGAACGAGCTGATAAGTTTTGCGAGCTACAACTACTTGGGGCTCAGTGGACACCCGGCTGTGATGAACTGTGCCGCCGATGCGATTCAGGAATACGGTACAAGTGTTTCAGCTAGCCGCCTGGTCTCCGGAGAGAAACCGATCCACGGTGAACTTGAGCAGATGATCGCAGATTGGATCGGCGTCGATAGCTCAATCCTGATGGTCGGGGGCCACGCAACCAACGAGACCACGATCGGTCACCTCGTCGGGCCAGGCGATCTTATCATTCATGATTCGCTTGCCCACAACAGTATTGTTCAGGGAGCTTTATTATCCGGAGCCCGTCGCCGACCTTTCCCGCACAACGACTACGAAGCTCTGGATCGGATGCTGACCGAAATCAGGTCCCAGTATCGTCGCGTCCTGATCGCAATTGAGGGCGTGTACAGCATGGATGGGGACTATTCGGATGTTCCCAAGTTCATTGAGGTGAAAAAGCGACATCGAAGTCTGCTGATGGTGGATGAGGCACACAGCTTTGGCACAATGGGCGAGACGGGCCGCGGGATGGCCGAGCATTTCGGAATTGACGCTCGCGACGTCGACATCTGGATGGGGACACTGAGTAAGTCGGCTGCATCGTGCGGCGGATACATCGCAGGTTGTAAAGCGTTAATCGAATTGCTGCGATACACTGCGCCAGGCTTTGTCTTCAGCGTCGGTATGCCTCCGGGGCAGGTCGGTGCCGCCTTGGCTGCTTTGCGGACGTTAGACGCGGAACCAGAGCGGGTTGGGATGCTGAGATCGAAAAGCGAGTTGTTTCTTAGCTTGTGTCACGAAGCAGGCTTGGATACCGGTGACAGTGGGGGAACCCCGGTGATTCCGGTGATCACCGGCAATTCAATGGTGGCTTTGAGGCTGTCACACCGTTTGAAAGGTGACGGTATCAATGTTCAGCCCATTCTTTATCCAGCAGTCGACGAGTCAGCAGCCAGGTTGCGTTTTTTCATCACCAGTGAACATACCGACGAGCAGATTCGGTTCACGGTCGCTCGGACTGCGAGTCATCTAGCAGAACTCGGGTTTGAGTCGAGCCCTGTTTCAGCTCAATGAATTTGCGAAGTTGGGCCGCTTGAGTCATGATAGACCTTGCGGCATTTGGGGACTGCCCTAGAATCGCTGCGTGAGCTCTGGGCAATACTTATTGATTACGCTGAATTTCTAAATGCCCGGCTCGCGAAATACTTAGATCCGGCTTTATTCATCGAAGGAGAATGTCTTGCTTACTGAGTCAACTGTGGAGAGCATGTTTCGGGAAATCATCAACAATCCGAAACGAGATGAAGCGACCTTCGACAAGGCAGAGGAACTGCTCGAGGAAGAGTTGCGGCCGGAAAGCCCGCTTCGGCATCGTTTGAGCGTCGAGCTTGAAGAGTTGCGTAGCTTGCTTGCCAAAAGTTAGTTCAGCAGCGTCGGAATCTTCTGCTAGTGGTAAACAAAAAGAAAACGGCCCTGCAAAGTGAACTTTTGCGGGGCCGTTTTTCGTTCTGTACAAGCTTTACCCTGTTGCTGGTAGCCAGTAGTGGGTTCAGTGATTGAAGTTCATGCCGAAGGTGGCACCGAACATGAACAGGCCCTGATCTTTCTCGCCTCCGCTCAATGTGCCAGGCAAACCTTGCCCGCCTCGCCATATACCGCGGCCGATCTGAACTGCCTGCATCCCGGCTCGGACCGAGAACATCTTGGTGAGCTGATAGCTCAATTCTGCCCGAACATCGTAGCCGTAGTAGAACTCAGAGTTCTTGCTATAGATAGCTGGCGTTTGTATGGTCGACATATCCACGACCTCAGCGTCGACTCCCACTTCGTCGTACTCTGTGTATTCGGTGATCGTCTGGAATTTTGATGACTGCCAGTTGCCACCAAAAAACGCACGGAAGTCTGTCGACAACACGTAACGGTCATGTGGTTTGAAGTATCTGAATCCAATTTGACCGCCGAACATGTCGTTGAGAGTAATGTCCTTCTGCGTGGTCAGTGTTTCAGCAGGAGGCTCAACGGGGATGATTGGCGGCGGTGGTGGATAAATGCTACTTGTGTAATTGTTGAAGGAGTTGACGTCTCTCAACTTCATGTAACGGATACCGACCAGTGGCTCAGCAATCCCACCGTAGTGGTAAGGAGTCATCCGCCACGTTTTGTTGAGTTCGTAACTCTGATACTTAAACACGTTTGTCGTTTCGCCGACGTTGTAGTATCGAAAGTTCGATCCCAGATTATTTGCTTCCGAGAGACGGACCGGAAAACCGAACGGTGGCGTAATTGGTGGATAAGTGACCTCCGTACTACCGGTCGCCGGTGGAATGTATCGGTTCAACCTCTCTTGCTGGAACGTATCTGCTGCGAATACGTTCATCTTGGTCCAGTTGAACATCCAACCGTGTTTTTCACCCGGCAACATGAAGCCGACCTCGTATCGGTTGCCCCACCCGCCATCGAGTCTGTTCTCGCCGGTGTCGGGCTTGAACAACTCAGGTCTGCCAGCGTAGAGGTTGAGTCGGTCGTAGGTAGCGAACCAACCGGTATGAGCCCGTTTCTCGGGTTTCATATCGAGAAGATCCAGATCATAGACTGGTTCGAACCAGCGAAAATCTGGATCAAATTCGAAGGGGTCGACCACGTTAATTGGGTCTTTGGCGTCCGCAATTACAGCACCGCCCAGAAGAGCTAGTGCCGCGAGTACGCCTGAAGCCAGCTTCCTTACCGACATCGCTTATTCCACCGTCTTGCAGTTAATTTTGCGATAGAGTCCGGTGTTGGGCCGAGCTCTACCTCCCTACACACATCACCCAAGTGGGCAATTCCCGTGTGCCCCCGAAGAAGATCGAACCAAGCACGAGGCAAAAAGCTTCTCGCCCCGGTCCGCTTATTTCGGGTTGTGCGGATAGTATCGGACGGTTTTGCTCGTGAGGGTTAGCTTCTTTGGCCAGTGCAGCATTAAAAGTCCGAGAATCTGCAGGACCGGCACAGGTTCACACCGTCGAGATACTTTCATTGCCGCTTCAACGCACGCTTGGCTCGAAAAAAATCTGTCAAAATCTGGCCACACGGTTCGGCGAGCACCCCGCCGGTCACCAAGCATTGGTGATTCATGCGGTTGTCTGCTAGCAATTCGTAAAGGCTGCAGACGGCACCCGCTTTCGGGTCAGCAGCTCCAAACACGACGCGGGGAATACGGCTCTGGAGAATTGCCCCGGCGCACATGACACACGGTTCCAGGGTGACATACAGCGTGGTTTGTTCCAGTCGCCAGTCTGAGATAGCGGCCGCGGCTTGCGTGATAGCGATCATTTCTGCATGTGCAGTGGGATCGTGAAGTGACTCACGCTGATTGGACGCGGCAGCAATGATTTCGTGCTCACGAACGATGACGGCGCCAACGGGAACCTCGTCTGCCGTCAAAGCTTCGTTCGCCTGCTCAAATGCTCGCATCATCCAGTGGTTATCAGCGTCGAACAGCTCTTCCTGAAATCCCTCGCTCATGCTTGCTTCTCACTCCGTTGGTTTTGCAGCTTCTTTTTCAGCAGCCTTGATCTCTGCTGTCGTCAGTTTACGTATTCGGATGTTTCGCACTTCAGATTTGCATTGAAATGCGGCAACACCTAATGGAACACATTGATCCATTTCGTAACGGATGTCGAATTCATGCCCTTTTCGAATCTGCTCGGCGGCAGGTTTATCATCAATCCAGCACTGTATTTGATTGGCATCCACTCGAGCGCGGACTTTGTACCAGCGGTCGGTTTTAAAATTCCGGAATGACGTGGTTTCATTCTCGCTAGCATCAAAACCATCAACGCTGCTGATTCCAACCACGCCACCTCCCCACCCTCCCAAGATGAAGCTGACGTGCTTTTTAGCAACTGGGAACGTAAGGGCGCAGAAAAAATCAAATCCTTCACGGCGACGTGCCTCAAGTTCAACCTCGTAGTTTTCCTTCGGCAATTCGGCTTCCCAACGGATCCCAGTCAATGGATCTCCCAAGCCCATGGTGATGAGTTTGTCCTTGATGACAACCTCACCGTCCCCACCAAACTGGCTCACCACCCATTTGTCTTTGAGCGACGTCCACGCTTGGTCTTTCTTTGCTTTGCCAGCATCTTCCTTTTCAGCATTTTC
>CAXGRW010000377.1:0-5527 GCA_964012125.1 uncultured Rhodopirellula sp. | reverse complement strand
AACCGCAGCGACTCTCAGCCCGCAGCGACTTCCTCAGCCGTACCGCTCTCTTCGGCAGCCACGGGCTGTGCATTTGCTTTTTCAAGTCGTTCGATAACCACAAGGCACATATCATCGAATGGGGCCGCGTCACCAATGTGATTCCGGACCTCAGTGACGATACGCTCTTTAACAGCTTCGGCATCACCACCTTCTGCGGTCAGTTGCCGAACCCGCTCAATTCCGAATAGCTGATCGTCCGCATCCATGGCCTCATCGATCCCATCGGTATACAGAACCGCAAGATCACCCACATGCATAGGATGATCGACTGCCTCGTAATCCATGCCGCTGTCGATCGCAATTGGCAATCCGGACTCTTCTTCACCAGGCTCACAAATCCCGCCATCTTCATGTGAACGAATCACAGGTGCCATGTGACCAGCGTTTACGATCGTGATGCACTCCGAGGCGGGATCGATAACGACTAGCAGGAAGGTGATGAACCTTTCCACCTGCAGCCGGCTCATTCGATCGTTGAGCTGAACGATCGCTTTGGCTACGTCGGGTTCACGGGCGAGGCAAAATCGCGTTTCGGCGGACAACTTCGCCATGAACATTGCCGCAGCGACTCCATGTCCAACCACGTCAGCAACGACAACACCGATTCGGCCATCGGCCATCTCGATGTAATCGAAATAGTCACCACCAATGTGATTCGCAGCCTGATAGAAACTGCTCACCCTGTAGCCGGTCCCTACAGGCTCGCTATCTGGCAGGAATGCCTGCTGCACTTCGGTGGCTAACTTAAGGTCCTGTTGAACCTCTTTCTGTTTCAATGCAGCCTCATGCATGCGAGCATTATTGATCACGATGCCAGCCTGCGCAGCCACACCGGACAGAAGATCCGTGTCTTCTTCCATGAATTGCCCGCCACCCTGAGTCGAATCAATTTGCAACGCACCAAACGCATTGCCATCGGCATCTTTCAAAGGGGCGCAGATCATGGAACGAATGGAGAAGTCAGCAATGGATTGGCTGGAGTCAAAACGCTCATCATCCGAGGCATCGATCGACAGAATCGCCTCCCCCGAAGACATCACTTCACGAATGATGGTACGACTGATTCGGAGAGTTTCTGTTTCATCATGAGCACTGCGGGTTTTTACCCAACGAGGGATAAGATCACCGGATTCTGTCAACATCACCACAAAACCACGGTCGGCAGATGGGAAGATATCAAACAGGCTTTCAAGCACCTTGGGCAGAACAGCATCCACCTCCAAGACATTTCCGAGATTGCGATTGATCTGCATCAACGCCTCGAGCTTTGCTTCGGGCGTTGCCGACATTTTTAAACCGTCGGCGGAACTACGGTACTCAACTTTAGCACTACCACTACCGCTCAACTGAGCCGTTTCGTTCTCGTCGTACATCATGACGCCAAACTTGGTGCCATTGCACGCTTCAGCGCCTTTGAAAAGATCAGGAACTTCTTCGCTCTTCAATCCGCTGTCGAAGACAAATTCAACATCGCTGATTCGAATCCGATCACCCTCTTTGAGCATCGCCGATCCGGAAATCAACTGCCCATTCAGAAAGGTACCGTTTCGGCTTTTCATGTCCTCCAAGTAATGACCGCTGCCGTCATTAATCACCTTGGCATGCATTCGACTCACTGCCCCCGCATCCACCACGATCCCGCAATCCGGGTGCCGCCCAATCGTCGTTTCACCGCTGACGAGCTCAAATTTTGACTCATCGCCGTTACGTTCCCCATCGCGATCAGTTGCTAAAAACGCCATAATTGCACCAAAAATATTCCTCGGAAATTACACAGCCTAGTATAAGTAGCAATCCTTTTACCCACAACGAAGGGTCAGCCCACTAGTCAATAACAGTCGTTTAATTCCGCGTGCTTGCCTATGGACTGCCGACAAAACGCAAAAATTTTCCGCAACCCATTCCAAAACAGTGCTGACCTGTTGCTTCCCCAATCCAACGGGAACAGTGAATAATCCATAACATCGCCATCACCTTCGAAACCTTACTGCTGCTGCACGAAGTTTCTGATAATGCCGGTTTACGGGGCAAGGTGGGTTTTTATTCGTTTCAAACACGCTCCACAACGAATTGCCAAGTCCTAGATTAACCAATCAGTTCCAACCCTATCCACACGGAATGCGTACTCCGCGGCGTGGCAGCCCAGAACTAAATTCACCGATATCGCACGAGGTATTCATGCGACAAATTCCGGGGCAATATCCTGACTGCTTCCCTTTTGTTTTTACTCACCCACCCCCGCAGCAGTTACCAACAAAGCATTCATCTGCGGAGACACCAATGCTTGCTCCTCATAACCTGCCCAAGCCTCCAATGGTGCTCAATTTGCCGATACAGCGTCGCTTTTTGAGCGAAGCAGGCATTGAAAACGCGACACGTAGTTCAAAAATTACAGGCTTTTGCTTCCCACTTCCCATCAACGCTGGCGGAACTCATGCCGCAAAAGCCCGCACGAAAAGCGCTCATCATTACAACCGTCACGAGAACCAATACTGTGCGGGGCCACACCACCCCAAAAGAAGTGACATGCACCTCTGGCAGATGTTAGTGTGTTTTTATCTCACCTTAAGGCAATCTCTGACGTAGGTTTTTGTGGGAACAGGCGTCTGTTTCTCCGACAAGCTGATTACCGCTTAAGAGGAGAGAAGAAAAATGGTTACCGGTGGGATGCAAGAACAACGCATCCGAAAAGAACTACGGCGCGAGCCCAATTCCAATTCAATCGCACACTTAAGTGGTTGCTCCAGCGTGGCCCTGTGGTTGGTTGTTGGCATTGTGGGCACTTACATCCTCTACGGCCTCCTGGTCTGGCTGACCTCCACAACACCAACCTTCGCCCTCGGTTAGGTCATCGCCCTCGGTTAGGTCATCGCCCTCGGTTAGGTCATCGCCCTCGGTTAGGTCATCGGGCAGGGTGTTGTCTGATCCGGTTTGGCCACAGGCAACGGCCGCCTTCTATGTACTCCTGCCGCATCGGAAGCACGACGCGTTTACTCTGCGAAGCTTCTCAAGAATCAGTACAGCTTTTGTAACGAGCAGCTCAGTTTCACCCGAGATGCTGTTTCCTAAGTCCTCTTGTAACAACGCACGCTTAGAAACTTGTTCAGATCTTCTTTGCCCAAATCTGGTCGGCCCAATGGTGACTGCGCCACCCATCTTCGGTAACGACCTCCCGAACGACCAAATTTGTTTCGGAAGCCTCGACGTATAGGAACGCCTGTTTGCCGCCATGAAAATGGCTACTGTTGTCACCGTTGAAGGCATCAACGTCGGCTCGATTGAACGGCTGTCGCTTCGGCGTCCCATTCCAACCAAAGATGTCACGCCGATGCGTGTGACCAAAGAAGTTGGCAATCACGTGAAACGGCGCGACGGCCTGATGGAAGGCCATCACATCCTGGGGGTGCCACTCCATGTGCAAGAACTTCTCATCGTCTCCACTGTACGGGACGGAATAACGCGCCAGATCGATATGTTGGGTGATCACGACTGGGCGATTGGGGTCACCCATCCGTTGCAAATCCTGTTTCAGGAATTGTAGGCTATCCATGGGGTCATAACGACGACGCTGCAGTTTGGGTCCTGACTGCCCCACCACGATTCCCAGATTGATGAAGTGCAGGTTTCCCCAATCCCATGAATAGTGCAACCCATTCTCCGAAACATTCTTGATCCCATCCCTGCGTTTATTTCTCCGCTCAATGCCTTTCACGACCAACGTATCGCCTTGTGGCCCGTCATGATTCCCATAAACCTCAAAGACTGGATACTTCAGAATGCCGTCGTTTCCGTTGAGTCCATAGTCTGCTTCGAAGGCGGCAAATTCGGTTGCATGCATCCGTGGATACACGCCCCCTCGCTTGTCAGCGCTATCCACAAGATCGCCTCCATGAACGATGCCTGAAAGCTTCAAAACGTTGCCCGCCCCGGCATCCTCAGGAATTCTTTCACCTACCAGACCGTTCAGCGTATCGACTAGCCGCCGGCAAATCACGGCCGACTGCGGATCCATTGAGTCAGGATTCTTTTTATCCGCAAGGTAGTGTGTGTCCGTGACAAAACAAAATGCAACATCAGCGGTACCTGCCCCAGCCCCAAGAAACGCGGGTAGTTCTTTGCCCCGCAGGGTGGCAACACTTGCGGTCACTCCAGCAGCCGCCAACAACGCCTTGCGTCTCGAAAACAAATTTGCTTGACCCACAATCATCGTAAAACCTCACTGCTCCCAGAAAAATGACTTTTCATCACATGCCCCACGGCGAACGGCAGTCAGACGCTCGCCCGTCAAACATCTCGATCGCATGGCTCAGTCTAAAACCGCATCACGAGGGCCACCGTTCGCTTACTTTTCGAATCCATTCGCGGGCGATCAGTTCATGACCTTGTGGCAACGGGTGAACTCCATCCCATATCCAGTGTTCTGGCGAAGCCTTTTCAGCAGCTTCGTCAAACATGACTTGAGTCTGCACATGCACAGCACCAAACTCAGCAGCAAGACGTTCAACAACAGGTATCAACCGATCGACCTGTCCCCGCCACGCTTGATATGCAGTTTGCTCCTCAAGCCTTCCTGAGGGCAACACAAATGGATCAAGCAACACGATACCAATGTCTTGATTCGCGTCACAACTGGCCTTCAGCATGAAACGATAATCATCTTCCCATTGTGGGACATCAATACCCTTGAGGTTGCGTCCAACATCGTTAACCCCCACAAGGACACTGATCAGATCCGGCTTCAAATCAACGGCATCCTTCTGCCATCGCCTTCTTAAATCGGCAACTTTATGGCCACTCATCCCGCGATTAAAAAACTCAAGTTCCTGACTGGGCACATCAACACCCAAGCGTGCCGCTACCAAGTAAACGTAACTATGCCCCAAGTAATGATTCCGGTCTTTCTCGTTCCGCCCCCACTTCATGTCCGTGATTGAATCACCTTGAAATACAAGTCGAGTGCCCCGCTTCAATTGCGGACGCTGGTAATCGTAGCCTTGCGTTGGTCTCGCTTGCTGCGTTTTCTCAGCCTCAGTCTCAATGGCCGCAGCACATTCATTGACGGCAGCCATTCCAGCAACTGCCCCTCCATGCAACCACACACGTCGATTCAATCCTGCCATTGCCTCACTCCTAACACAAATTCATGTACGACACCCAACAACGCGGTCGCCTTCCGTACCTACGCTGCTACCTTTCCCACTGCTAGAAGTCCGTTTCGAACGGACCTCTTCTCACTGACCATCGTTCCCTGTTCGACCGCGTGCGGCATCAGCATGAGAATCACTCCAGGCTTCCAGAAAATCTACGAAAGCCTCTTCATCATACCTTTCACCCAACTCCAGTTCCTCCATGTCCTGCGAGTGCAGCAACTCGCCAGCAGGAGACAAAACATACACAAAGGGATAAGCATTGATTTCTGGATAACCTGAAAGGAACGCGTCCGCAAACTTGGACTGTGATGCAACTTTCATGATCAGAAAATGCT
>CAXGRW010000376.1:0-5528 GCA_964012125.1 uncultured Rhodopirellula sp. | reverse complement strand
TGGGAATCATAGATGCGGCTCAGCAGCAGATCTCCATAACGAAAGATCAGTTGATTTCCTCGAAATTCCATGATTACCTGAACCGGTTTCTTAAACTCACTCATCCGCTTGAGTAAATCGACGCTGCCTTCGCCACTACCTCTTGAGAGCAGTACAGGTTTCGTATCTTCCCCCACAATGACTGTCTGGCCACGATCCGCCAGTATCAGTTGTCGCGACTGACGATAGTTGTCGTTAATCACCTTTCCATGGAAGTTTCCGTTTTGCATCGCCTGGGAACCCACAAGGTCAGCTTGATAACCACGTTGCAAATAGGGGTGCAAATAATCTGCCGAATAAACATCATTCAAATCATCTAACAAGATGGATCGGCCATCGATGCCGCTATTGCCCTCCAACTCAACCAAATCGAATTGCAGACGATAATCAGAGAATTGCCCGCCCCTCCAAATTACGTATTGGTTCCGAGTCGCAGGCCACTCGCGATTCTCCTTCAATGAAACACTTGGTGATCTAAGCTTCCAACAATGCGAAAGACCATCCCACTGGTGAATGAGTTCGGGTGCGGTCAAATTCACGGGCTGGCCTTCCTGAATCTGATCGGGGTAGGCCTGACTCCGAATTTCCAGCAGGTTTGGAAGTGCCGAAATCTGCTGCAACAGTGCAAGAGAGAACTCGGATGTCTGCGGAATACCAAACTTGTCCTGCACATGTTTGATCAAGTGATAACGAGTTGTGACTTCAGCAGGAGTCGCCTCTGAACGAACCACCATTCCCTGACAAAGCGATTTACCGGTCAGTTGTTTTCGCAGAGCCAAGTCCAATAAGTTGCTGTTGTGCATCGTCGACGAATCTCCCGACAACGCGATCGCCTTTGCGGTTCGCTGCGGCATTAAATCAAGCGACTCAGTATCAAGTGAAGCCCTGTCAAACGCTAAACCGTTGCCACCGCGATAGCGATTTACCCAACGCATGAACGGTGCAAGCGATGGATGGGATGGCGGCTCTAAACTTGGAAGCCTCAGTTCCACCACTTGGTTAAAATAGGCAAAAAGAGCCAATGCATCCGATGTTTTGAGGCCTGTTAGGTCAAGATCCTTCCATAAGGGTGCCGACTGCCCAAGTGGGGCGATGGTCCGACACACCTCCAGACTACACAAGGCCGGATTTTCCACTCCAGTGACTCGCTGAACAAAATGTATTTTCAACAACTTATCTTCAGAGTCATCCGACTCGGACACCCAGGATACTGCCACGCTTTCGGGCGCAACTTGGAGCGGAAAAGTTTGGAACCGTGAATCAATGCCCCTCAACTCACATGCTGACAGTTGATTGTTCTGGTCTACAACAACTAGAAGAAGACCCATTGGATCAAAGACAAAATTGTTAAAAGGTACATCAGCAAGCTGCTTTGGAATCGGCAAGGATCTACCATCAACGAGACTGAACAGGGTAAGAAAGCCGGCTGCATCGAGCACCGCCAACCTTGTCCCTTCTGGACTGATCGCTGCCTTCTCAACACCCTCCATAGAGATCGAATAAAGAGAATCAAAGTCGGCTCCATCAACACTGGTCAGAACCATCAGGCCATCAGATTCCAAAGTCAGGAACTTATTCTGAAGGGGTAAGTAGTCCAGAAACAGCACAGACGAGTCCTTGGGCACCTGTCGAATAGGACTCTCTGTGTTTTCCAGATCGTAGACCAAGTAGCCCTGATTTTCAGACACAAGCAATGCTGTCTTACCATCATCCGATAGTTGGACATGACTGATTTGTGGAGCATCTGGAATTTCAAAACTAGTAATCTCATTTCCTGCTTCGGTATGCTCAACTACCGTGACAGTTGAATCACTTACCAGCAACGTTTTCCCGTAAACAGCACTTACGTGATTCGGTGAGGTTGCATTCAGATCTGAGCCTGCGTCCGTCGCATCAGCAACGAGGGAGATCACTTCCCCAGAGTTACGATCAAACAGAGTGAAACGCCCGCTCTTCTCAACGATTCGAATTGAAGGCTCATTAACGACAAGAGTTTCAACAGGTCCATCCACCGAAAAAGATGCAATCTCTTGCAGGCCCGCGCCCGACGAACCAGCTTGCATGACGTGCAACACACCGTCCTGATCGACGTACCCCAATGCATCATTATGTGTATCTTGGATATATTGTTTCGCTGGCAGCGGTAACTCAGTCCGAAATGTAAGTCGCGACAAGTCGGTCTGACTGATGTAGTCCATTGCACGACGCAAAAAACCAAGTTCAACCTCTTCTCGTTGATAACCCACCTTTAACAAGCTTAGAGCAGTAGAGAGATCCCCCTGCTCGAACGCTTCCCGCGCCGACTCAAAACTTTCCTTCCGATACGAGGCAGTCAACTCTTTGCCTGCCACGATCGCTTTCTCGGTAGCCGCATTGGCAATCGCTTCGTTTTTTCTTGCAACCCACATCGAGTACATTGCAACTACGCAAGCCACCACTGCAACACATGCGATGATGCCCGAAATCTGAAATTGCCGGCGGAACTTTCGAGCTGAGGCAGCCTGCTCCTCAGCCAGTTTTTCCTGCGATTCAGCGAGCTCTCGTGCCTGTCGTAATTCACGTTGTCGATTTGCCTCCTCCAGCTTTTCGGCAAGATGGCGTTGCTGATCACTTGACTGCAGAAAGTTAAGTGCTACTGAATAATCAGAGTTGATTCTGGTTGCCCAAGCCGCGTTAGGCTCACTCGTTTTCATCCACGAAAGAGCAATTTGCAAGTCAGGGTCGCGATAAAGGCCAGCCTTATCTTCCTGCCACAAGAGTGCAGTTTCTGACAGTCGTTTGTAGATACGAACAGACTGAGACTCCTGCTCGACCCATTCATTCAAGCGTTTCCAAACCCGCATCAGGCTTTCATGCGAAATATCAATCACAACATCGTCTGTCAATTCAACATCACTGAATGGCATCAGGAAGGTTCGCCCGGGACGTCGATAAGCATCCACGATTGCTGCTACCTGTTCTTTGGACGCTGCCGTGATCTCGCTTAACACGTCAAGCCTCGTTGGACGGCGAATGCCCCGATTGTCCGTCCCCTTTTCCGTCAAGGCCTTGAAAATACGGCCTGCCAACTCAACGACCGTTTCCCCATCACCCAGCTCATCCCGAAGTTGCCTGAGAACTTCATCAGCGTGACTCGATAAAGCGTCCTCCATGCCTCCAACTGCCTGATAGTCTTCCAGATCCATGACAAGGCTTTCGGCCCCCGAGCGCGTCTTACATGATTCCCAACTTCTCATCAGAGAGTGCTGAAGAACGGGTAGCTGATCGGCTTGCTCACCAACATCATTGAGCAAACGCTGAATCAGCCGGCGACTAACCTCTCCCCCTGCCACTCGAGCCGGACCTTCAATCGCTTTTTGAAGTTGATCGCGCGACAACTTGGGCACCAAATACTCACCTTGGTTGATAGCCTCTGCCAATCCTGTGAACCGAGCGCAATCACCGAGGAAGTCTGAACGCATTGTCAGAACAACGTAAATCGGTACTTCACTTTGATTTACAGCCTCGATAATCCAACGAATGAAATCAGGTGCTAACTGCTTTCCTTTTTTTCCAGCCTCATGAAAGCGAAAGATTTCTTCAAACTGGTCCACAACCAGCAATACATTCTGCTGCCCTGACAGCCCTGCCTGCTTGATCGCTTCCACCAAACCTTGGGACGAACGATTAATCGTCGCCATGATCTGATAGAGCGAATCACCTTGGTCATCACTGTAGATTTCAGCGTCAATTAATGACTGAGCTAATCGCGTCAATGGATCCCCGCCCGGTTGCATCACAGCAACTGTCCACGAAGCCCCCGCGTCCAACATCATCCCGCCATGGAGCTGACTCATTAGCCCACATCTAACGAGCGATGATTTCCCACTGCCTGATGATCCTACAACGGCGAGAAACCGGTGCTGCTGTAGCAAATGCAACAAATCGGAAATCTGTTCTTCGCGTCCGAAAAACAGGAAGTCTTCATCGTTCTGGAATGGCCTAAGGCCGGGATATGGTTCAATGTTGCTCACGGTTGCATCGCACAAAAGGCGTTATCGAATACGGCTTACAAAATTCACCAGCTCACTCTCTTGAAGAGAGCCGGATTCGGGCTGCAGAATCACATCCGCTTGATGTGTTTTAAAACGCTGCTTCCTTTTATCAAAAGGGGCGGCAATGTAGACGGCGACGTTTTCAATCGGCCCTTTTCGTCCATAGCCCGCAGCCTTCAAAGTGTCTCGCAGTTTTATATCCACCCAACTCTTCTTTGATGCTCCGTAAAACACAATTACCGCATCACACTCGACAAGCGTCTCAACATGTAATTCGCTGACTTGGTCCTGTTCACACTCAAAATCAGGCAGGGCAACTTCCAGTCCCTGCTGAAAAAGAAAGTCTTCAAGGGCCTCGGTCTCGTCTTCATCAATCGAATCACAGATCAAGTAGACCATGCGAACATCATCGCCCCGATCTTCAGCTTTATCTTTCGAATCATCCTGCTTGACTGCGGTGAGGTGCTGAGCGATCGCTTCCTTGAGAAGACTGAGATTCCCCTCAATCAATTCGCAATTATTCCGAGCTGCATCAAGTGATCGCAATTGATTCACAAAGGCCGCATGCCGCTCGTCTTCAAACGCACGCGGCTCAAACCAGATGAACTGCTGAGCTCCCGTTCCCACTATTTTGGAACTGATTTCGTCTGCTTGAATCGCCAGCATACTGCGATCAGAATTCTCTGGAACAACTCCGTAACTGGCTCCAATTGGCTGAACCACGACAGTTGCGTTTTCAAGATAATTCCGCACCTCCTCGACCAGCGTGTTGCGTTCAATCGATAACGGCCGATCCGGGACCACTCGAAACCCCCGTTCTTTGAGCTCTCTGCAAATGACCTCATACTCAACCCGAACATCTGATGTTGTCTGAGCTACATAAGCCGTTGGAGCGGCAACCAATCCCAGGCATGTATCATCAACATCAATTGATAATGTGGAATTGATCTCGTGCGCAACGTCGTAGATTTTTTCGTAGTAGCGGCGTTTGAGCCCTTCTCCGAAAGATTCCTCAAACTCCAGAACACGGCCTGATGAATCCTGCTCATAAAAGTCATGATTATTGACTTGGCTCAGAACTCCGTCACCAATACTACTGAGACGCGTTTCATCAACCGGTGCCTTGACCACCTTGATCAGCTTGGACTGCGCGGATGCCTGATTGTTTACAAACGCCTCCACCTCGTTACTGCACACAGCAGAAGAGGCAAAAGGTGGTGAAACAACTGAAAGAAAGGACTTCGCTTGGGGTATCTCGTCCAACAGCGGATTTTCTGCCTCATCATTTCCAGCCGAGCGTGCTGGCAGAAAAACATTGATTTCCCGGCCGGTCAATTGCTGCAACTTAATCTGAAGATTTCGATGAAAGCGGGAAATCCACCCCTCATCGTCACCTGCAAAAAACTGATCATCAATCCCTGCATAACTAAGGTAGACATCACTCTCAGCAGGTGA
>CAXGRW010000375.1:0-5531 GCA_964012125.1 uncultured Rhodopirellula sp. | reverse complement strand
GACTTTTCCTCGTCGACCCAGACTTGGGCTCCATCCGCAGTGAAGTTTGTGACTCTCAGGTTCGCGGTGTCGGCGCCTGCACTTGTTTGCATGGCGGCTAACATGATTGGCGATGCTGCGCCGAGGCCCGGGAATTGTAGCTGCGTACGGCGATGGTTCACGCCGTTTTCCGTAACAAAGGTGTGTAGTTGTGAATCGGCGGCAGCGTTTGATGTGTTCCCGACGGCGATCCAACCAACACTTTCGTTGGCATGCGGACCCAATGCTTCCTCTTCCTGTAATCGGAGACTGAATCCGTGGGAAGTGACATCACGCTGCCGTGTCACGATCGCATCGGACTCTGCCTCTGTAAGCGATTGCGACAGGACAACTGGTGCATCATTAAATTCGTGTCCAAAGCCAAAGGACTGCCATGAAGTGCCCGTGCTGCTGACCCCAGCTGCAATCACGGTGCCGTCGGATAACGTGTGAACACCTGATTCTACGACGGCGTAGCTAGCGGTCTCGTTTGTATGCCAGCCATCAAGGTAATTCCATTCTTGGACTCGGACGTCAAATGAGCTTGAGGTTACATTGCGAATGCGGATCGTTGACTCATGCCTTCCGTTGAATGAAAGGGGGCCAACAACGATTGCAGGGTTCTCGTACTGGTTTTCGAGTTGAACCGTTTGCCATTCGTGATTCAGATCGGTGATTTCCCCCGCCTCACCGACTACAAACTCAGTACTTGATTCAACAACTGTTCCTTGCAACGAAAAGAAGCCAATGCTGCCGTAGTCGGAATTTTGGCCGGCCAAGCCAACACCGTCCACTGACAGGAAATATTGGCCGGCGGCTAAATCAAGATCGAAAGCCGCATTTGTCTCATCTAGTGGGTTACTGGTAGCAATTACGTTGCCAGAAGCGTCATGCAACTTGGCTTCGATGTCCAAATTGGGATCCTGACCAAAGGCATCGACATTCAAGGTTACATTGCCAGCGGCAGTCTGAAATGAAAACCAATCTTGATCCTCGGTGCGTTCGACAATTCCCCAAGACGAGAGCTGTTGGCTTTCGTTGGCGGTGATAACAGTGGCGGACTGCAGGTTGCTGCCGTGGTCGTCGTCGCGGTAACCAAAACCATTGCGGTTACTGGTGATCACTGTCAGATCATCCTGATTGATGGTGGCGCCGTCGTAGTCGGAATTACTCCATTGGGTCAAACGCTTTCCAAAAGGAGCACCAAGAATAGGACCCCAGCTGGTTTGCCCCGTGCCGGTTCCCGGATGGTAGCTTTGGCTATTGAGGCCTTGATGCCTAAGCCCGAGTGCGTGCCCGACTTCATGCGAATTCGTCATGCCTCCATTTCGAGCACCCTTGTTGAAGGTGAAGACAGGGGTGTCCTGGTTGTGCGCAAATGAATTCAGGTATGCGATGCCACCAATGCCAGAACCAAATCCGTTGGTCGGTTGAGTGTTTATGGCGCGAATACCCCACGTCGGATCATTAATGTTGCTTTTTGCTAGCGCGGCAAGACCTGGATCAAGTGTTGTTACATTGACATCAAACGGCAGAAAGTCCTCTGCAACATTTTGGAATTGCTTTTGGATTTCAATTAATTCCGAATCAGAGAAACTGTTCGGATTGCCGTCCCGATCGAAAGCCGGGAATTGAATATCATGCCCCCACGAATTCCCCACACTATGGTGACCATCAAAGTCCAGGAAAATGGTCTTGGTGGCATCGGGGCGACTCTGCAACGAGAAGGTGTTTTCGAGTCCATAAGGGGCAAGCGAGCTTGCGTCACCAAACGTGAATTCGTCATTCACATAGGCCGGCAGGATTGCGCTTAGTAGATGGCGTGGTTCGAGTGGTTCAACTCGTGGAACCATTTTTACCGCAGCCCGCGATCCGTGGCGTCTGGCTGAGGATTTTCTTTTTCTGCTTCGTCGTGATGTTTGGTTGCTAGAAGATGGGGAGGACTCAGGACCTTTATCAGTGGTTGCACGAAGCATGGGGTTTCACTCTGCGAGATGAGATCTGGGATGAGAAGAGTGTTCGTGATGCATCCGCGTCGGAGAGGTGGTTCCTGACGCGGCGGGTAGCTTGCCTTGGCTGCTGCGAGCCGAAAAGTGATGATGAGGTTGGTTGTCGCGATCCTTCGTCTCGAACGGTCTCTGCTTCCTGTTACCTTTGGAAACATTGGTCACATAATGCCGATGTCAAGAAATTCAACGATGGTTTTGTGCGTAATGCCGCAATAAGTTTGAATGAATGAAAATTTGTCGGTTTCTGAGGGCCGATTCGGCTCGGCCGTGAAGTGCGTGCAATACTGGCGTCGCACAAGAGGTCCGCATTTCAAGCTTGAAGAGGTCGCATGGAGGACCCTCAGCGTTTGGCTCAAAGAACCGGACTTCTTAGCTGCATCACTTCGTGATTCCTGTCAAGTAGCAGCTCGGTTCGCTCATTGGTTCAGCACAGAGGCTGCAAAATCACGCTTTGAGCGAGGAATCGAGGGCCAAGAAGCAATGTTTTCTGCGGCAAACGTGGCCAAGACACGGCGTTTGCGCGGTTTGCGAGTCACGGCCCTAAAGTGCTGCGGCAGCAATCTCAGATTGATACACGCATCTCAACGCTGGACACCGAACGCTACTTTGACGTCGAAAAACGTGTTTTTGGTGAATGGCACACCCTTTGCGTTCTAACGCACTATCGGAGGCACTCCCAGGAAACTGGAAACCCCACTTCTCGCATCACAACACATTTTTGAAATAGAGACTGTTATGAAAGCTAAGCAAATTTTCGTGAACGCTGCCACCGTATGCATGGTTGCGACTGCC
This sequence comes from uncultured Rhodopirellula sp., assembly GCA_964012125.1. GTDB lineage: Bacteria > Planctomycetota > Planctomycetia > Pirellulales > Pirellulaceae > Rubripirellula. Next base: position 2,712 of record CAXGRW010000375.1, on the reverse strand, counting down.
GTGATGATGACCCAAGCGATGTTCAATGGGGCAGCGAATGCCGACCAGAGAGGCGATGCTGCTGGTGGAGATCTCAAGCAACGTATCGCCGATTTGGAAGAAAGACAGGATGAAAATGACATCGAGTTCGTACTAGTGGATCGAACACTTGCTGACTTGAACGCGAGAATCAACGCGAACGATGCTGACATCCGGACTCAGGATGAACGAATCGGTAAAGTTACCTCACGGGTAGACGACGTAGAAAAACGATACAAGTCTCTGCGGGCACAGCACCAAGCCTTGGCCAGCCTCGTCAAACGCATGGCAGCACGCAAGTGATGCTCGCAGGGCAGAAGAAAAGGGTAATGACCTCCTGCTTGGTCGTTACATGACAGGCCATCTTGATACCTGAACCTGCTGATATCAAGCGTCAGCTCGTTGAAGCACGAGACTAGAAAGTCTTGTACCTGTCGCACAAAGCTGGAGGCTGTTTGCGGGGGGGGCCAGTTCATCTATGAACAACCCCCTGCTTTCATGCTGTTGAGTTTAGTGTTTTTCGAGCATTGCCAAACCACGACTTCCCAACCGATTTGCTGATGTTTCACTCTCCCGGAACCGGCCATGAGAAATGTTTTTTTTACAGCGGCAACAACGCTTTCGATCTTGTCAGCATCCTATTTTCTTCCAACGATCCTGCCGCAGGAGAGTGAGAAAATTTTGTCAGATGTTGGATCGGAGATTCGGCTCGTTGCGTGCAGTGCCACAAGCGCCCGAACATCGTCTTTACGAAATGCTGAGCTTGTTTCCAACATTGTGAACGGGTTGCCTCAGGACGTGCATGTGCTCTTGCTCGTGAACGATCGTTCCGCGTTCGCAACGTCCGTAAATAATAGCCGCGTTACCTTTGTAGAAATGCCGCCTGACAGCGATATTTCAATTTGGCCGCAGGACCCCTTTGTTGTCGTGCAAGGGAAATCGACCACCAAGTTAATCACGCCTTGTTCATTCAATCGAGAAGATGATGAGCGAATGCCGAAGCAGCTGGCCAGTATTCTTAATCTGGAAGTCGTGCATTCGGAAATGCATTTCGAGGGTGGGAATATCGTTTGCAGCGAGAACTCTGTCTTCATTGGCCACGATACGATTACTTATAACGCTGTTCTGTTGGATGCATCTCCACAGGTGATTGTAAAACGTTTCTCAAAACTATTCGGACGACCCGTTACGGTCGTGGGCAAAACAAGTCAGTCGGTTGGTCATATCGACTTGGTCGTTACCCCACTTGGTGCTCATCGTGTGGCAGTGGCCGACAGCCGGGCAGGTGCCCGTTTAGCGGCAGCGGCGATTGATGACAATCCCGGACATGTACAGGAGTTTGAGCACAGCTGCGAGGAAATGTTTTTTGGACGCGAGGACGTGTCCGAGTTGCAGGACCGGGATGGAAACCTTTTGATTCGCCCAAAAGTCAGTGGGCAAACTAATAAGGTGATCGCGGCAAGCTTACGCATCGCTCCTGAGCTCGATGCAATCGCACAACAGTTGTCTCATGCAGGCTATGCAGTCGTGCGCGTGCCGGCCTTGATCCCCGATCAATCTGGTGCGGGGAACACGCCTCTCGACAAGGCTGCCAGGTATCCGTTTCTGTCCTACAGCAATGTTTTGGTTGAGAAGCGAGAAAGCCAGTCGGTGGTGTATCTACCGCAATATGGGTTCAAGAAGCTCGATAACGCAGCCGTGCAGGCATGGAAATCGCTAGGGTACAAAGTCAAACCGGTTCCGGGGTTCTCGACAAGTTCCATGTACGGTGGCGGCCTTCGTTGCTGCACAAAAGTTCTTTTGCGGGACTGAAGACACATCCCAGTGGTCTTCAGCCGCCTTCTCGATTTCTTTCTTGCTAAATCATCCCAGAGTCCTCTTTTTGCAATGCATTTTTTCAAACGCATCTGCTCCGTTAAGTGGACGCTGATCGCTGAACCCCCTCACTGCAAATGCCGATTACGAGCTTGAGGATGGTAAAAGAGGATTCAACGCGGTTAGTGTGTAAGTGGTGGCAACTGCGTCTGGGGTCACTCTTGTGCCCTTGGAATACTTGGCAGTCGCACTTTTGCAATTGTATCTTTCTGTTGAGATAGATTCAGCGTGGATTGGGTCTAGAGATGGCAAGAAGTCTGATGAGTTTCAAGAAGGGAAGGCCACTCATCAACGAGCCCAGTTCAAGGCTGTCGCTGATCTCTCCAGTTCGGTGAACTGGTTCAGGTTGGTCATCAGTGGGTGATGGCCCATTGGCTGGTTTCCGGTACGGCTTAGTGTTCGCCAGTGTTGTATTCGCCAGTGCAAAAATCGGCGGGAGCAAGACTTGCGGTTTACAAAGAAAAGGGGCCGCGTTCTGTCGAAGAACACGACCCTGAGTGGATCTGCCAAATTGTCGGCGACCAAATTTACCAACCTCCATCATGTGATGGGACGAATGAAGGCGTTGGCAAGGCCAAGTTTGCCCGCCTCGATGTGTTCAGCTTTCAGCTTCCGCCGCTGCTTCACCACTTTCTGCGGCTTCTTCAGTTGCGTTCGCACCCGCATCTGGCGGCAGGCGTTTTGCGAGCGACTTGAAATTGCTGAGCGAAAGGATGTGATAGTAGATCAATTCAAGAGCATCTGACTTGACCATTTGAACCAACGTCTCATCAGCCAGTTCTTTGATCTTCTCTCGCTTGACTGCGTAGAATCCTGTCA
>CAXGRW010000374.1:0-5572 GCA_964012125.1 uncultured Rhodopirellula sp. | reverse complement strand
ATCGGATGTTCTGGTAGGTGGTCTGCTGTGTGAACCTCATGACCCGAGTTGCCATGCTGGGGTAATATTCTTTAACAATGTTGGCTTTCTCGGCATGTGTGGCCACGGCTTGATCGGCCTGATGGAAACATTGCGTGATCAGGGAAAAGTTGATGTGGGCCAAATTCACATCGAGACCCCAGTGGGCAAAGTAGCCGCGACTCTGCACGACGATGGCGACATTTCAGTATCGAATGTCGAAAGTTATCGAGTCGCCAAGGACATTGAAGTACATGCAGAAGGCTTCGGGACTGTATGTGGAGATGTTGCGTATGGGGGCAACTGGTTTTTCCTGACCAACGCACCACAGCAGAAGATCGCACGCAGCGAAATCAGCGTTTTAACCGACATGGCCTGCGCCATTCGCCGAGCCGTCAACGACGCAGGGCACCCCGACGTGGACCATGTTGAAATTTTTGGACAGCCAGAGGGGCAGGCTGATTCCCGCAATTTCGTATTGTGTCCGGGTCTGGAGTACGATCGTTCTCCCTGCGGCACTGGGACGAGTGCCAAGCTTGCCTGCCTCGCCGCTGATGGAAAACTGGCCCCTCATCAAACATGGATGCAGCAGGGTGTTCTGGGAACTTCGTTTGCATGTGAGTATTCGTGGGCTGACACTGACAAGACACGCATCAAACCTACCATTCGAGGTAGGGCTTTTATTACGGCCGAAACCCGCCTGAAATTAACAGCAGACGATCCTTTCTGCTGGGGCATCCAGTAGTTTCCCGCTGGTGAGTGGAGTTCAAGTGGCAAAAAACATAGTCATCATCGGAGGCGGCGTTATTGGTCTGACCTCAGCTTGGTACTGCACCCAACGGGGCCACCAAGTCACCGTCATCGATCGAAATCCTAAGTCCCGCAATGGATGCTCCTTTGGTAATGCGGGGATGATTGTGCCTAGCCACTTTGTTCCATTAGCTGCACCCGGAATGATCAAACTTGGTCTCAAGTGGATGTGGGATCCAGAGTCACCTTTTTATATTCGCCCGCGAGCATCCTGGGATCTGCTGGCATGGCTTTGGCGATTCAAAAACGCATGCAACGCGTCACACGTCAAAAGATCAGCTCCCTTACTGCGTGACTTGCACCTAGCCAGCCGTGCTTGCTTTCAAGACCTGACCTCGGAATTTGAGGACGGGTTTTCGCTGACGCCAAACGGCCTATTGATGCTTTGCAAAAGTGAACAGGCACTCAATGAGGAAGCAGAAACGGCGGAGCTTGCCAATAGTCTGAATGTTGAAGCGTGTGTCCTCGACGCAAAAGCTACTGCTGAAAAAGACCCCTCCATCGAAATGGATGTGGCGGGCAGCATTTACTACCCACGCGACTGCCATCTCTCACCCGACAAGTTGATGAATCGCCTGCAGTCAGAGCTTTCCTCAAAAGGATGTCAGTTCTTGTGGGAAACTGATTGTAAAAACTTTCATGTGCGGGGACGCCAAGCCACAGCGGTCGAAACATCGCAAGGATCAATCGACGCCGATGAATTTGTCATTTGTAGTGGCGTCTGGTCGTCCGAACTTGGGCGGCAACTGCAACTGAACCTGCCGATGCAAGCGGGCAAAGGATATAGCGTCACACTGGCACAACCATGCCAGCAACCATCCATCTGCTCGATCTTGACCGAAGCACGGGTGGCGGTGACCCCGATGGGATCGTCTTTGCGATTCGGTGGCACCATGGAAATATCAGGTTTGGACCAGTCCATTTCACAATCGAGAGTGCGAGGAATCATCAGATCCATCTCCGACTATTTTCCAAAATTCAAGCCGTCGGACTTTGAGAACTGCGAACCATGGACAGGCCTTCGCCCCTGTTCGCCCGATGGCCTTCCCTACATTGGGCGAAGCAGTCACTGGGAGAATGTTATCGTTTCGACAGGGCACGCGATGATGGGAATCAGTCTCGCGCCGATCACTGGCCGCTGTGTCGCAGAAATCGCCGATGCGGAGCAACCCACGATCGACAACTTTGACCTGCTTTCACCTGATCGATTCTCAAAGTGAACGGATTCGAAATTCGCGTCACTGAATGTTATCATGAGAAGATCGTGGGCTTTCTTCTCCACCGCCTTGGATGCATTACACATGCCACATCTCGAATTCACGTCCCAACTCGCTCAACACGTCGATTGCCCGGCACACCAGACGGTGACGGCAACCACCCTGAACGAGGCACTGGAATCGATATTCAGCCAGTTCCCCGCTCTACGCGACTACGTCATGCACACAGACGGATCCCTGCAGCAGCATGTCGCAATTTTCATCGATGGGCAGATGCTGCCTCATGGCGAATCTCTTGACCTGCCAGTCGATGAAGAAAGCCAGATCTTTGTCATGCAGGCGTTAGCTGGCGGATAAGAGAGCGATACCGCATTCCACCGCGAACCGCTACTCGTGGCGAGGATCAAAGCAGCCAAGGCCCCACTGCCAACGGCCCCGCAGCCTCGCCATCGCCCCACCAAGAAAACATGGAAGAAGGGCTAATTGCTGTGACGGTCATCGAACACTCAAGGATGAACGGTCAAACGAATCAGACAAACAGATTCATTTTTGGCGTCCAAACGCCACACCCTGCGATACTCAACGGTTTTCACCTGTACACATGCAACCTCGTAACGATGACGACAACGCGTAGTTGCAGGCTGGCATAGAAAACTCTTATGCTGGGCCTTTTGAATGAACGAATTTTATAACAAGGCCGCCGTTTTCCTGCAGGAAGCGCCCACGCGAGACACCGATGAATAAGATTAATCTCCGCCCCGCGCTCGCTTCGATGGATCATGACGAGGAAATTCTGTATGCGGTGGTTGCTGCCTTTATCGAAGAAGTTCCCTCGCTGATGAGCGAGCTTGACCAAGCCCTCGCCACGAGCGACAAGGCAGCGGTCGAACGCGCATCGCACACGCTCAAAGGTAACTTTCGTATTCTGCAACTACAGAATCAGCAAACGGTGTGGGCGAATATCGAAATGCTGGCTCACAATGAGCAACTTGATCAGATTCCGGCCTTGGTACCAGAGGCAAAAGCGGTCACACAGAATGTTCTGGAGCAACTTGAATCCGCTGTCGCTTCGCGACAAGGGTAGCCCGCGATCCGCGGAGCCTCCTCATGGCACGCATAGCGGTAGTCGCACTGGAGATAGTTCTTGCAGTCAGGGCGGTTCTTGATCAACACTCTGGACGGTACTCGAGCGGGCGACTTTTGATCGCGCACCTAACATCATTCGACCAGCGTGCCATCACTCTCTGAAGTGAAAGCGGTCCTCACGAAACGTTTTTCAATTGCATCGCTGCTTGCACAACAGCACGGGACTTTTCAAGCCCCTCGGATGCCACCTCGGCAGGATCTCGCTCCCAGTACTCGGGATTAAATAACTCAAGGGAGAATGTGCCGGCAAAGCCATGATCGATCAACTGTCGGATAATTTTCGGCAACGGACATACACCGTCGCCCGGAAAGACTCGATGCTTGTCTGCGATTTCAGCGATAGGGGGATCAGCCGGGTAGTCATTCATGTGAAAACAATGCATCCGTGACGCTTCGATCATTCCCAGCGACGCGAAATCATTGCCACCTTTGTAAATGTGATAAAAGTCTGGCAACACGCAAGCGTCTGGATGCCCGGCACCCGCAGACACGTATGCCAATTCGCTCAACTTGCTCAACGTGGGTGAGAACCCCCAGAGCTCCAATTGTGGCACCACACCCACCTGTTCACCCACTTCCAACAGAGCACGATATCGTTCGGCGATCACGGGCAACGGCGGTGGAGTGCTGTCACCTCGGTGTGCACCGACAGGTGGTGCGGCTACCCGACCTCCCCCAATCGCTTTCACCAATGCCATTTCCCGCTTCGCCTGCTCAAGCCCTTTGGCCCGTGCGTCAGGATCATCAACAATCCAATTCGCAAAACCAATAGCGCTATCTACGGTCAGGCCACCATCCGAAATCTTCTTTTTCAAGTCAGCAACGCTTCCGCCGTCATCCACATACTGTTGAATGTCTCGAATCCATGGCTCAATGCCGTCGTAGCCCGCCTTGGCAGTCAGATCAACCTGCTCTTCAATGGACAATTTCTGACCACGTACAGTGCTGGTATTCAAAGCAAAACGAACAGGGGCATCGCTACTCGACCGAGCAGCAGCTTGGGCTTGTTTCTGTGGAATGGAAGCGGCAGTCATGGCAGTCGCGGCAATTAGAAGGTCACGGCGTGGAATCATAAGTTTCATTTCTCACTGGTCAGGCAATCGCACTCGTCAGGCAAATTAACTCGCTAGGGCAATGAACACTCTGCTACTCAGCCTTGGTGCCCCCCGCGTTTTGCGCTCCCTGACAGGGTACCAGACACCGCCGATTTCTGCACACAACAAAGGATAGCTCAACGATCGCAATAACAAGATGACAGCAGGCGATTGAATGTTCCGCGTCCGCTGCCTGCAAACTTCAACAACCAGCAGGCGTTACTCAAGTCGAAATTCCCCTGCCAGAATCACAGACAAATGATGGCCCCGACCGGACAAAGCCACGCACACGGCTACACAAGAACACGACACGCGAAGACAAGCCCACAACAGTAAACAGGAACTGAAGATCGATGCTGCCACCCCTGCCGGTTGCCACCCACTCAGTCTAATCTGGGTTCGATCATGGATCGCATCGGGCGTCACCGCCGCAGCGAAGACAACTGCAGAAACTGCTCGGCGGCGGTGCCAAACACGCGTCGAAATTCGGCAACCGCAAGTGTTTTTAGCCGACCATCCAACTGGTTGATTGCCATCCCATAGGCTTGAATCGACGAGGACTTACGCCCCTCCCGGTACTCTTGCCGGGCAAATCGAACGAGTGCTTTCCCCTCCTCGGTTCGCGACAGCGTCGATGCAACTGGACTCCGCGTCGCTTGCGTTTGTCGACCGATAGTTGCCACGGGCAAACCCGTGGCGATCGCTTGCTGCTCTTCAGCTCGCATGCGGCGAAGGAACTCTTGAGGTGAGCCACCCAAAATCTGCCGATCCATTTCAGCCAGATCAATAATTCGGGCCGACACGGAAGCATTGGATGTGGAGTTGACGCTACCGTAGCCTCGATTCCATCCTCGATGGTTATACCCGGTAGCTGACCTCTTAACCCCGCCCAGTGACGTTGTGCCACCGTCGGGGACAAGCACCGACCCGCGGTAGGAGAAGGTGTGAAAGCTCGGCAACTGCACGACGGATGGCAGCTGTGCATGACCGACATTTTCCATGCAGATCATTGGAATCAGGATTCCGAGCAGAGTGCAAAACTGTTTCTTCATACAATCTCCTCGCAAGCTGCCTTGCGTTAATTGGACAACCATCACTTTCGGACGATCTTTTACTCATCCTGATCGCATGGGGTCACAAGGCGTCGTGTTTCCCTGCCCCTATTTTCCTGACCCTACTCGCCTTTCTTCTTGATTTTGTCACCGAACTCGCGGTTAAACTTTCGCACCTTATTACGCACGACTGCTCGGCAGTATCCCGCGTTTGGGTTTCGAGCGAAGTAATCTT
>CAXGRW010000373.1:0-5580 GCA_964012125.1 uncultured Rhodopirellula sp. | reverse complement strand
CGAACATGTTGGCCCGATTGAATTGATCCACCAAAGCGTCCCGCGATCACTGTAGGAAGATTGTTGCAGACATGGTGTTCCCCGCTGCTTAAACCAGAGCCTAGCATGAAGGCGGTGTTGTCCAATAACGTACCATCGCCTTCGTTGATCGCCTGCATTTTTTTAACCAAGTGCACAAACTGTTCAAGGTGAAACAGGTCAAGTCTTTCAAGTTGCTTCCGAATGCCCTCGTTGTGTTGACCATGCGTCCACGAGTGATGTTGGATTGGCTTGTCAAACCAACCTTCGACCTTCAGAGGTGAACCCCAGCGTTCAGGGCCGGTCATTAATGTTGCAACTCGGGTAAGATCACTTTGCAAAGCAAGAATCATCAGGTCGCCCATGACCTGAATGAACTCATCCCGACGCATCGCTTGCCAAGGTTTGATGGGAGTTGTCGGGTTGAGTTTGGCAATGTCATCCTGCCGTCGCTGTACCCTTGTGATTTGCCGCTCAACGGTTCGGACTGCATCCGTGTATTCGGCAAGTTTGTGTTGATCCAACTTGCTCAATCGTGGCTGCAGACTCTTTGCGTCTTCCATAACAAGGTCTAGCACGCTGCTGCTGTTTACATGTCCTTCTACACGAAATAAACGATTGAATACCGCCGCGGGATCACGCAATGACCTGGCAACATGGCCATGCCCAAACCATGAAATATTGTCAAAGTAAATTGATTCTCGATTGTCTTCGTATGGGTTGCAGCTCAATTCAAGTGACCGGAAGCTGGTTTCTGATCCGGTTTTGTCAGCGATGATCTGGTCAATGGTGCGTTTCAATGGATAGCCGGCAGGGGACAGTTCGTCTGGGGCCGCGCTGCTAAGCCAGCAGGTGCTAGCCTGTGCGTGTCCATCGGTGCCGGCAACTTTGATTCGATCAAGATTGCTGACAACCAGAATGTTTTCTCGCACCGATTCAATCGGTTTCAAAGTCGGGCTCAGTTGGTAGTCTGTACCGACTTCCGCCAAGTTCCATGCCGTCTGGACGACACCATTGGGGATATAGAAAAATGCCAGTCGTCGCGGTGCAAGCTTTTGGGGGGCGGCTTGGGCTGTTGTGCAGCCATGCATTGCTTCCAGCAATGGCAAGGCAATGGCGACCCCGGATCCACGGAGCACTGACCGACGTGCTAGTCTGTGATTTCTCATCGGGTTTCCTCTGCTATTGACTCGTCGACATGGTAACGGAATGCTCGGCTTTGGACGATCTGTCGAATGACAGTTGTGAACTGACCATGGGTTTTTAATGTGCTTTGCAGAATCTTGTCGACGGCGGGTTCGTCAGCCAAGGTCAGTTCGCGACCGAGAGCGTACGCAAGCATATGCTCTGCGAATGCCCGCATGAAAAGTTCGGGGTGCTGCAGCAAAGCATCCTTGAATTCAATGATGTCTTTAAACTTGAGCTTTCCAAACAGTTCTCCGCTGGAATCTATTTCCAGCCCCGATGTGTAGGAAGTTCGCCATCGTCCAACGGCATCGTAATTTTCCAAAACAAAACCGAGCGGGTCGATTTGAGAGTGGCAGGCCGCACACTGGGGTGATGACTGGTGCTGCGTTAGTCGCTGCCTAAGTGTAAGCCCCGAGGATTCTATCTCTCGATCATCAGCTTCGATTGGGGGGACTGTGTCGGGCGGCGGTGGTGGCGGACGATTTAAAATGACGGTCGCAACCCACGCACCCCGTGTGATTGGGCTGGTCCGTAATGGTGAAGAGGTCATCGTCATGGTCGCCGCCGAAGTGATCACTCCACCCTCTCGACGATCGGTCAGTTTGCGTTTGCTGTATCGTTGCTGGTTGGTGTTGAATCGATTGCGGTTTTCACGATCGCCGAATGGTTTTTTCTCGCTGTACCATGACTGAAGTTCATCTGATCGGTAGGAGTAATCGCTGTCAATCAAAAGCATGATCGAACGATCTTCCATCATTATGCTGTCGAATAGTAGCAAGGGTTCTACCATCATTTGCAAGCCAAATTTCCACTGCTCGCAACCGATGCGGGAATAGTAACGTGGAAAACGGTCGAAGTCCGGAACCGCAGTCACCAGTTGGTCCAGCCTCAGCCATTGTCGGGCAAAGTTCTGCGTCAATGCATGGCACTTGGGATCGAGTAACATCCGTTGAGTCTGTGCATCAAGCACCTCGGGGTCGAGTAGACTACCGTTACGCGCGGCGACCAGTAATGCTTCATCTGGAATGCTGCTCCAAAGGAAGATCGACAAACGTGTTGCAATTTCATATCCGCTGAGCAACTTGGTGTTGCTGTTGGTTGATGATTCAGCGAGGTAGACAAAACGCGGGGATGCCAGAATGGCTGCAACCACATCTTTCATTGCTGTGCGAAAAGAGTTCGTTTCCTCATGTCTTGCTTGGAAGTACTCGTGATAGCGGTTGATTGTGGATTCATCGATTGCAGTACGAAAAGCTCGTTCGAGTAGTTTGGCGATCCGGTCCTTCGCCACGTCATGTGCCGCGTTGTCGCTTTCTTGTTCTGGGCTGGAAAATAGCGACGTGGTCAATCCACAATAACCATCGAATTCAGGGCTGTGCACAATCGATCGACCAAGACGTAGTAAGCTCTCGAGAAGAATGGGGGAGACCCCTAGTTCGTCGCCTCGGTTGTTGAAGCCTCCTTCTGCTTGCAGGTCGATTGCGAAAGGATTGACACCTGTCAGGATTTGTCGCTCTACCTGGTTTTTTCCCAGTGTTCGGTTGCCAACGAGAATTGCTCGCGGGCTGTGCCCGGTTGCTGGTTCAAAATAGGGAGTGAACGCACGTAGTGTTTTCTCAGGAAGTGGGTAGATGTCGCCACGCAGTTGTAGTAGATCGCGAACTGCGTTGTTGTATTCGTAACGCGTCATCCGTCGCATCGCTGTTGGTGTTGCAGTTTGATGGGTTTTTAGATAGTCGGACAGCATTGAGTTCAATGTTTTGACCATCGCGTTGCGTTGCTCTGTTGATGGCTGTTCCGAGCCTTCGGGGGGCATCTCGTGATCTGCCAATTCGTTTCGTGCTTGTCGCAGAAGTTTTGGGTCCTCATGCCATGGGTGGCCGTCACTGGAAATTTCAAATTCGACCTCGGTCTCTTGCGAGTCAGCGTGATGGCAGTCAGAGCAAAATGTTTTTGTGAACGCTGAAATCTGCTGAGATGTCAGTTGTGGAAATGACGCTGGTTCATTGGTGTTTGCAAATTTAGGCTTCTCTGCTTGAGCTTTGTTTTTTGAATTCGGTGTGTTTGCTGCGTTTCGCGTTCGGTCCGCAGTCACGGGGCTGGATGGTTTGGGATCCTTTCGTGTCAGTTGAAGGAAGTCCAAACCCATCAAGTATCCGCGGTTTTGGAACTTTCGTGCTTTTTCGTTTGCTCCGATGAGCTTGAATTCAATCGCCTGTGACCCTGCTTCAAGATTGAGATTCTCAAGAACCACCAGTGGAGCTAATTCAACGCGATTGCTGTAGAGGTCAATTTCCTTCGTGATGGATGATTGCGGCAGAGTCATGCGGAAGAGGCCGTAGTCACCAGCCAGTGTGAGTTGGATCGAAACGTCATAGACACCAGATGCATCTACTTCGAACGAGCTCTTCATCGAGTCACCAATCACGCCATCCCACAAAAGGTGTGCGTTGTTACTCCATTGAGGACCGAATGGTGCCATACCCTGCATTCGGGATTTTCCCAGCAGAGATAAGTCCAGTTCGCCTTCCAGTTTTCCCTGTTCACTTCGTTGCGACTGCCGCCCCCGGACTTGGTGGTAGTCGAAAGATTTCGCCGGTGTTTCTTTCGTCTGACCGTTTTCCTCAGTCAACGCTGGTTCCTTCCCCAGGCTGGTTGCGAGACTCAGTGCAAGGCCGAACGCCAGAACAGCAAGGCAGATGTAGATCGGCGGTCGCTTGGGGTGTGCTGTCATCAGGGCGTGCTGTGATCGATCGGAAGGGGTGGGGGAGTTTCCTGAGTCGCAGGTGGGGAGTCGGGCTGTCTTGGCGTGGCGGGACTCATCATTGCCGTAGTATATCGCGAAATTCCCCGGGATTGGATCTGAAATGTAGAGGTTGGATTCGAGAAGCAGAGGTTGGATTCGAGAAGCAGAGGTTGGATTCGAGAAGCAGAGGTTGAACTTGTGACGCGGGAGGAGAAATTTGAGGGGGGAAGCGTCGGTTCCCAGTGCTCGTCTTCCTGTGCTTATTTATTGGGCAGAAGCTAACGGGGGCTGTGAAGTTTGCATCTCGGCAGTCACACGCCTCCGGGAGGTATGTGGTCGCAGCTGTTTCACTTTTGGGCTGGTCCGCAGACGTTTGCTAACCCGCACAGCTTGCCACGTGAGATGACTGAAGGAGTGTTTCCCGGGGAGGAGTTGCGGAGGATGGCGAAATTGCTGGCGAGACTTGCCCCAACCAACTGAGCGCATCCGCAAAACCGTCCGATACAAAACAGAGAGCTCATCAGGTCGGGGCTCTTTGTTCTCACTTATGGGCTAGGTTATGCGAAATTCAATTACTCTTACTGCTGTATCGCTGCTGCTGGCTGGTTTCAGCATGCAAGCGAACTCCACGGTTTACGGTCAGTACTCCGGAACTTCCTCGTACGGAATTCCAGTTCCTGGAGTCGGCACTAAAATCGATTACGTGGGTGATGATTTCGAAGCAGATGAGTGGAAGTTCGTCCACAATATGCCCAAGAGTTCACGTGAGCTGAACGAGCGGAGTTATGGGCCAATGGCGTACTCCACCAACAGACGTTGGGCAGAGGGGCCAGAACGCGGTCAGCCTGATGTGCTCAAAGTCATTCCTACTCCAAGCAACGGCTTGCCAGGCAGCACCAAAGCACTGCAGATCAGTACGCTTCGCTCAGGCATTCCAGGGCGAAATACCAACGATGTGCAACAGGATGACTTGATCTTGGGCATTGCCACGCGGATTGGATCGACCTTGCAGGTGCGCGAAGTGCCCAGTTGTGTCGTGCGGGTTTATCTTCCTGAGTCTTCACTCTGGGAAAATCGAAGTGGACCCCATTTTGGTATTCGTCTTGGCGCAAGGACAACCGCGCGTAAGCCTCGTGAAGGCTTGTTTGCTGTGGGAACCGAAATGCGGAACGAGCCTTACTGGCCCGGGTTTTGGATTCACTTTCGAAGCGAAACCAGCCGTGGCGTCGAGCAAGACTCAGCTTTTTTGAAAATTCGCAGCAACTCAAGAGGAAACGATTTCAAATCCAAGGAAATCCCACTTGAGCAATTCGGCTGGTGGACTTTCGGAATGTCCATGAGCTCTGATGGCCGTGTGCATTATTTTGCAAAGCCCGGGGTCGAGGATCTGACCAAAGATGATTATCTGATCAGCCAATTGCCGTATGGTTACCGGGCTGAGCGATTGAATTCGTTCTTTTTCAATATCTGTAACAACAATAATGGACGTACTTGGTCGACTCCTTTTGTCATTGATGACCCGGAAGTGTTTGTCGTCGACTCAAAACGCGTTGATCAACTGGTGAAGAAAAAGATTGCTTATCAACAGCGACGTGCTCAGCGCTCGACTTCACGCAGTCGTAAGTAAA
>CAXGRW010000372.1:0-5602 GCA_964012125.1 uncultured Rhodopirellula sp. | reverse complement strand
TCGGGATCAAGCTTTTCCTGCAGCAGCAACCTCAAATCTTCGAGCGGAGGACAGGATCCTGTAGCGGACACCTTCATGATTCTGCTCCCGGTTGATGTGGGTCGCTGATGAGATGTGACGTTTGGCTGTCGCTTTCCTCGATTTGCTGAACAACCTCCTTGAGCCGCTTCAAGACTCTACTTTTGGCGACATAAACTTCGGCAATTTTAAGGTCCAACGATGCCGCTACGACTGTTGCAGCCATGCATTCCTTGACCAGCATTTCATAGACTCGCCACGTGTTTGGTTTTACGATTCCCTTGACGACAGTTTCTGCCTGAGCCAACAACTGGTGTTGATATTCCTCGTCGATTCTGCGTCCAAGTTCATCCCAGCTTGCAGGATCACCGACGGAGCTCAAACCATCGGGGCCAATCGGGGTTCGGGCAAGCCGCCTGCCGCAATCGCGGGCCGAATTGACGGTGATGGTTTTTAACCAGCCACGAAAACTACCGCGTTTGGGGTCGTACTGAAAAACCCTCATCTTCTCCAGAAGCTTCATCAGCACTTCTTGCGTCACATCCGCAGCATCAGAATCCTGCAGACCGGACTGCCAAGCCCAGGTGAAGACGGTGGGAGCATATTTATCGACAAACTCACCCCACGCCTCACTGGATGGATCAAGAGCAAGGCGGCCGATCAGGGTTTGGCTTGTGGCGAAAGGGTCGGGCGAAGCCACGGATTCCTCCATGCTGGGGAACGATGCGACCACGAAAAGATACCCTGATTGATTGTTTCTGTCTGTCACCAACAGGTCGCCGCTGGCAGCTCTGACCGGGATTGCCTCGGTATTCACGATCAAAGCGGTGCTGTCTGCCCGTCTCAGGCGAAAAAGATGGTGAAAATCGTTGTCACGGAGTTTTTTAGTTTTTTTGCAAATCTCGTGCAAGGTTTCACAGGCAGCAAACGTAACTCTCGCGAACCGATGCTGTTGTCGGTCCTTTTCAACCAACATCTGATCGAGAGATACCATGGGAAACACATCGAAATCCAAACGGTCCCGCCAATTCAAACGCAGTCGTGGCCTGCAGCAACTGGAAGACCGACGGCTGATGATTGCATCCGGAATTTCCACCATTGGATTCTGCGATGATCTGCAGATTTATGGGCCGGTTCAAGTAGGGCAAATCTCGCCGGCGGATACCTCTTTTCAGGACACGCAAGATGCCAGTGACCGTATAGCTCGCATCGTCGATGGGCAGAATACAAGTGACTTTCCAGCAGTCGGTATGGTAGGCGATCTCAGCGGTGGATACGGCTCAGGAACACTCATCAGCCCCATCCATGTCCTCACCGCAGGACACTGCGCCGTGGACTACTTTGGCAACGCGATGGCTGACACGACTGGTACATTCGAAGTCAATGGTCGCGTCTACCAAACCGAACGTGTCTTCCTGCATCCTGACTACGATGATTGGACCCTGGCAAATGACATTGCCATATTTCAGTTGAGCGAGCCTGTCATCGGGGTCTCCCCTGAAATGATCAGCAGGCTCGTGCCGGTTGTCGGCCAAGACTTGACTATCGTCGGCTTTGGCGGCGGGGGCACTGGGTCAACCGGTCATACCGGTGATTATGGAACCAAACGGGTCGGAGAAACCGTCATTGAGCAAGTCACTTCCACCGAAATCCAGTGGACGTTTGATCCAGGCGAAAGCAACACCGCGCCCGGTGACAGCGGGGGCCCCGGTTTTGTTACGGTTGATGGACAACGTTTGCTAGCCGGGATTACATCCTATGGAACAAGCAGCAATGCCGCGTTCGGCGACCAAAGCGGCGACATCCGCGTTGATGCGTTTGCAGAATGGATCGACTCGATTGTTGGTGATGCTGGCAACGATGGCGGAGACGGAGGAAACGATGGTGGTGGAGACGGAGGAAACGATGGTGGAGGTGGCGTAGGTGGAGGCGAGGACGATCACGGAGACGATATTGCGAACGCAACGGAATTGCAGCTTGATGAAAGCGGAGCCGCAGCAGTGGACGCCGTCTTGGAGGAGATGGGTGACCGCGACATGTTTATCTTTGAAGTAGACGAACTCAGCATCGTTGATATTGCTCTCAAGAGTCCTGGGGCAGAAGTAGACACCTACCTTCGGCTGTATGATGCCAACGGAAACCTGCTTGCAAAGAATGATGATTTTGGCGGAAGCTACGACAGCAACTTGAACCTTGAGCTGGAGCCTGGTACTTACGCATTCAGCGCGGCAGGATACGCTGATGGAGAAACCGGCAACTACACAGCGACGGTCAATGTTGATGAAGTCAACGGGCATCAGGACGATGACACGATCGTTGTTGATCTGAACGGGAGAGGAAAGGGGCGCGTTGAGGCAGCCCTCCGTGATGATCAGGTCACTTTCCTAAGTTTTGAGGCAGTCAACTCCGGGCGGACCACTGTCCGTACTGTAGCCTTGACGGACGGTGTCGATACCGTGATGCGGGTGCTGGACTCCAATGGCAATGTGGTTGGAGACAATGACGACTACGGCCGTGGCGTCAACAGCCGGGTCAATTTCACGGCAATTGCCGGTGAGGTCTACACCATTGAAGTCGCTGAATACAGCGGTAACGAAGGTGACTTCCGCCTTATCGTGAACAATCGCAGCTCCTGAATCCTGTGATCACCATCCGCTGGAAACCGGCGAAATGGTGTGCAACGACTCTCAACGGGGAAACCCGTTGGGAGTCAGGTTGGAGACAACAATTTACTAGAGCGTAATTTGTATCAGTCGAGGCCCGCTATTTTCCCCTGTGCGAGCCGTGGACAGTCCGCTTCAGCTGCCGCTAATGTCCACTCGATACTGCTAACGGCCCCCATCAACGGGCCTCTGACAAACACTGATTTGCCGAGATTCAAAACCACCTCTCAGTCATTACTCACCAGCTGTTCAGCCTGACTAGCTTTTGTCAGTTTCCAATGCCGTTTACCAATCATCGTATTCATCTCGCGACCGTAGGAATGGCGCGTCGTCGTTTCCACGCAGGACACCCAGTGCCGAGTATCTCAATCACTGTGTTTCACAGTTGCAGATCGGCGAAGCAACCAAGTGAGGGGGATAAGCGTGCATCGAGCGATTCCGAGTTTCGCTTCAAGCCTGACAGATCGAGTGGTTTCGGTGTGCCTATCCGCTCCGCAGGAATCTTCTGTTAAACTCCAGGCGGAAAGTCCTTCATGGCGGGTTGCGATCTGCCCTGGGGTGACCTGATTTGCAAACAGCAAGGAATCTTACGGTTGAGTTGACGATGAAACGCCAACCTACGTTTCTCGCTCAAGTGACTCCTGCCCGGCGATCGTTAAATTT
Source organism: uncultured Rhodopirellula sp. (assembly GCA_964012125.1). Lineage (GTDB taxonomy): Bacteria > Planctomycetota > Planctomycetia > Pirellulales > Pirellulaceae > Rubripirellula. The sequence goes on along the minus strand of CAXGRW010000372.1, from coordinate 2,258 downwards.
TGAGTCGCGACGTCGTGCTAACATCCGAACAAATCGGTCGCACAGCATTTCCGAACGCAGGCATCTTTGAACACGAATCTGGAGTGTGATTTTGTTTCATATAACGCGATGTAGTTTTTCGATTGGCTTGCTCATTGGATCCGTGAGCCTCGGCTTGCTCGCCCAGGATGCGCTCCCAAAACAAAAAAACAAGCGTGGCTTCCAGGTCTTTAATCACGATGGAACTGACCGAGAGTACCTGCTCCATCTCCCACAAGACTTACCGAAGCAAGCACCGCTGGTTGTTTTTCTTCATGGTTATCATGGTGACGCGCGTGATTACGCAGAAATGGGAATGACTCGAGTTGCTGATGAGAAGAAATTTGCGGTGGTGTATCCGCAAGGACTGCCTGATCGGGAAGGAATTCCCCATTGGAATGCAAGATTGAAACTCAGTAAAATTGATGACATTGGCTTTTTAAAAGAGCTTGTTGAATCTTTACAAAAGAAGCACGCCCTCGACCCGAAACGCACCTTTGTCAGCGGCGTATCCAACGGCGGGTTCATGAGCTACACGATGGTAAGCGAGCATCCTGCTCAATTTCGAGCAGCGGCATCAATCATCGGGACGGTCAGTGGCGAAACCTGGCGCAAACGTGAAAAAATGAAACCAGTTCCGATTCTTCAGATCTCCGGGTTGTCCGATAGAATCGTCCCCGTCAATGGAAGCATGTCGCCTGCCGGGGGATGGGGTGGAGCACCAGACCAGAAAACGATCATTGAATTTTTCAAAAAGCTAAATCAAACCAGTACTGAAGAGACCGTCAAAGTGTCCCCTCGAACCACAGGCTATCGCTATCGCGGTGGTGTCAATGGTAGCGAGGTATGGCTTTACGAAGTCAAAGATTGGGGGCATCGTGTGCCTGGTAGAAAAGAACTGGGAGTACACTCAGTTGACCTCGTTTGGGATTTCTTCAGTCGTTACTAGCCAAAACGGTTACTCCATCTTTGCTTGTGTGTGCAGAATGCTTGAACTCCCTTTCGAAACACCCAACACGAAACGAGTTCACCAGTAACACTCGGAATACAGAAATGCCCAACGCCGGATCCAACGACGCTGGGCAGCTCTGCAAAGAGTCCTACACGAGTCGCAACCAAAAATGGGTGCGGTGACCGCTGGCTCACTCACTTAAGGCCATCACAGCTAACAACGTGAGGACCATCGTAAAGTGGCCCGACTTTCGTTGGTTTTGGTGCTGTCTCACTGACAGGCCATTCTTGCCCGTTCGCACCACCCTGACCATCAGTCATGATGAGCACCATTGCCTCGTACTCGGTCAACCCAAGTTCTAGCAGTAGGGCATAGGCCATCGCTCGCCGAAAATGACCCTGACCTTGACAATCGTATCCATCACTTCCAAGGCTGATTAACGCAGCGTCGTCCAAATCGACTCCGATATAACCAATGGATGTGCCAACGCCCTTGCCATCATTCGAGGTACCCATGGGACGCTCGGCAGAAACATTGGACGCCTGGAAGCCGCCAACGCAGGCAGCGAGGGCAACAACTTTTAGGAAAGTTTTCATTTGATGCTCCGTGAAAAAGAGTTTTCCTGATGTGACTTACATCCTGCATAGCGACAACGAACGACCAGTCAGGCGCAAAAAACTCGATTGCACGAGCGCTCGCCATTTCCGCTTCCGGAATCAACGCATCTCATGGACGAGGAATTAATTTTTCTCTAACCACTGGAATGGGAGCAGAGCACCCACCTTGGCATTCAAAGCCAGCCATGCTCAGGTTACCTGTCAAAAGAACTACCGTTAAATCAAACAGAATCAAAGCAGGCACGTCTTGAAGAAAGCCTTTGCAATTTCAAGACCGCTGACAACCCAGTTGCGATAATGGGTTGAGACACTGCGCTCGACTTGGGCCGCCCGCAATCAACCATCCCAATCGAAAACAGATGATTTCCTAAGCTACGGATTGGTTCAAAGCACCGAAATGCGCTCTCGTTTGATCGGGCATTGCGGTTTGAGCATCGCAACCTCCAGAGACCAAGGTTGCGACACTGCGATCACAATGGATCAGCAGAAACTTCATCGCGTGCCAATCCTTGACGCAACATCGGCCAATCATGTAAGCAAGAGCCACGTGCACAAGAGTCACGTACGCAAGAGCGTGCGTCCGTTAGACCACGCCAAAACGTCACCAGCGTAGCGAGGTCCTCGCCATTACGACGTCGGCGGGACTGCCGCGCCTTTTTTCTCGTCCGGTT
>CAXGRW010000371.1:0-5620 GCA_964012125.1 uncultured Rhodopirellula sp. | reverse complement strand
CTGTCTTGCTGTTCGCAGAATGCGGCGACGCTGTCCGGTCAGCTGTCCGGTCAGTCGTCGGACCTGTCCGGCGCTGGCCGAGAGGCTTGGTCGAGATTTTTGTGGAGGTCTTTTGTGTTGGAGCGTTCGGTGTTGCCGGAACGTGTGCGTTATTCCCACGCGACTCAGCATGCGTGCCAATGATGCTGGGATTCACCCCAAGGGATATCAACGTCGTACGCAGCGTAGAAAGGGTTACCGGCTTGCTTAGGAAGCCGCTGGCTCCAGCGATCCTCGCTTCAACTTTGGTCGAATCTTTGGTTTCCCCTGAAACGACCAGTAGAGGGACATCAGAGTATTTCTTATCTGCTTTAATTGTCTTGATGAACTTCAGGCCATTCAGAACCGGCATGTTCCAATTGACCACAAACACATCTGGAGTGTTCTGCGCATTCAACTGCTCCAGCGCGTGCTGTCCGTTTTCCGCTTCCGTCGTCTCGAAATCCATGGCCTGCAACATCTTTGCCAAGATGCTGCGAACCGGCTTCGAATCGTCAATTACAAATGCTCGCATGGTTTGATGCTACCGAAATATTACGCGTCGCGGTACTGCTCTACGAGAGATCGCAGGTCAGCTGCCATCCTTGCCAATTCTTGGGCAGACATTTGCATATTGCCTGCTCCTTCAGCTGTGCTTTCGGCGGCCGAGACAACTTGGGTAATGTTCTGGGCAATCTCGGTACTTCCCATGGCGGCCTCGGACACATTCCGGCTGATTTCACAGGTCGTGGACGTTTGCTGTTCCACTGCACTGGCGATCGTATTTTGGAAATCGCTGATCTTGTTAATGATCGTGCTGATCTTTCCAATGGCTTCCACAGCTTCGCCAGTGTCATCTTGAATGGCGTCAATTTTCTGCTGGATGTCTTCAGTTGCGCGACCGGTCTCGTGGGCCAATTCCTTGACCTCGTTTGCCACCACCGCGAATCCTTTTCCGGCATCACCAGCACGCGCCGCCTCGATGGTAGCGTTAAGTGCAAGCATATTGGTTTGCTCGGCGATGGAGGTAATCACTTTGATCACTTCACCAATCTCTGAACTGCTTTGCCCTAATTTCGTAATCCGTTCGTTGGCTGCTGATGCGACCCGCACAGATTCGCTCGCCACGAGTGCCGCTTCATTTGCACTTTCAGAGATTTCGCGAATGCTAGCCGTTATGCTTTCAACACCCGAGGAAACCGTTTGCGCATTTTGGCTGACCTGTTCGGCGGCACTGGATACGACATTTGCTTGAGCCGTGGTCTGTTCCGCATTGGAACTCATTTGTTGGCTTACCGAGGTCAGTTCCTCAGATGCACCGGCAAGCGAAGTGGTGTTATCTGCAATCCCGTAGACAAGCGCGGCTTGCCGGGCGGCTTCGGCGGTGAACTGTTTCGAAAAACGGTAGGAGATCCACAGCACTAAAAAAGCCGTGATGACACAAATCATAGTGGAGTAAAATGCAATCTGCACGACCGGACGGCGTACTTCGGCTAATTCAATTTCGGACATCAAAGCCCAATGCCTTCCGTCCTCATTCCCTTCAGCGTCGATGTCGACGGTAAGCGGTTGCCATGATGAGAGAACTTCATGACCGCGGTAGTCTTCGATAATTGCACATCCCGATTCATTACGATCCAGAGCGCTGGTAACGGCTTCAGTGTTCACCCTGACTGCGGGATTGATGATGGTAGAGTCAACATCGAGTTCGCTCAGGAACCGCGACTCATTGCGAAACAGGTGATCAGAACCGACGGCATAAGTCTCGCCACTATCGCCGAGTCCGGTTCTCTCAGACAAAATTTCGTTGATGCGACCGATTGGCATCTGGAAAATTGCCACACCTACCTTTTCGTCGCCATCGAAAATCGGTGACGCAATGAAACTTGCGGGTGCTTCATAAGAAGGGGGATACGTCTGATAGTCTACGAATACGACAGAGTCCTTCCAGCTTGATCTTGCAGCTTCACTAAACGCCTGCCCCAAATTGGTGGACGCATAAGGCCCGTCTCTCAAGGATGTTGCGTAATCCACCTCTTTGAATACGGAGTAAACAATGTCGCCGCTTTTGCTATCGACGAGGAAGATGTCGTAATAGCCGAACTTTTGTAAGTAGTTGCGAATGATCGGGTGATAGAGTGAATGAGACTTACTGTAGTTAGATCCATCGCCAGCATCATCCAACAAATCCTTCTTCCCTAAAGCGTTCCCGTTTCTATGGATGTACTGATACTGTAGCGTAATCGCGTCCGAGTCAAGCGGTAAAACCAGCTTGTTGACTAACGCTTCCTCGCTTGTGTTTGAGCCGCCATTTGCAGCGTTATAGCGGCGTGCAAACTCTGTATTGTAATGATGTTTTACCTGTTTCCGCATATCCGCCAATGATGCATCCGTCACTTCATTATCAGCCTGAATGGTGCTCATGCCGGTTTTGAAGTCAGACATTGCCTGGACAACCATTCGGTCTTCGGAAAACGTCTGGATCTGGTCTTGGATAGAGTGAAAATAACTCTGGATTTGATTCGCCTTGATGGTCCGCACAGCGGTAAGCCTGTCCGTGGCTTGCTTCATGATCGCATTGGAAGCCAGATAGTACATTGACAACCCAAGGATGCTTAAAGGGATAAGCGATATCGCAAGCAACGCCAGCAGTAGGCGATTCTGCAGGATTCTGCGAATCATACCGGATAGCCGTCCTAGGCCGCGATTTTGCGTGGTGGTTGATTGGTCGTTCATTTCAGTCTCTAGTTGAGTAGTCGCTCTGCGGCGATCTGCCAATGCGTACGTTAGATGAGATTGGGTTTCTGCAATTTCTGTCTTAAGACCATCGTTTCGGTTGTTATCCAAACCCGGAAACCGGCTCGCGTCTGGTTCGTGTTTCATCAAGGGTGGCGTGGAGGGCTGCGGAAATGTCGGCAACTTGCTCGGCGTCAAGCATGATCAGCAGTCGATCGCTCAACTTGAAGCAGCCGGTGACAAACTGCTTCTCTGTTTCTGTCAGCGTTTCGGGTATTGCCTCGTATTGAGCGTTATCAAGGCTCATGATGTCGAATAATTCGTCAACCAAAAAGCTCAACAGACCGTCACCAATCCTGACCACGATGCTTGTAGGTGATTTCTCACCCTCTCGCTCGGCGAGCCCAAGGCGTCGCCTCAGGTCAATCGCCAACACGATCTGGCCACGCAAGTTCAGCAATCCCGTTACTAACGGTGGTGTAAGTGGTACTGGGGTGAATTCCTGAAAGCGGAAGACCTCCTGTATGTATTGCACGTCGATACCAAACAGGTGTTCACCCAGGGTAAACGCACACACTTGTCGTTGGCCTTCAGGAACCATTTCACTCATGTTGCCGCCCCTATCTGTGCGTGCTTATCAAAACCGCTGCTATGAAGCACGGACTGTAGGTCAAGTACATCAGTCACTTTTCCCTCAATCACAGCGGCACCTCGAATCATACTTCCTGGTTTATTTGTCACTCGCATGGGGCCCTGTTGCTCTGCGACGTCAACGATTTCGCGAACCGCAATCGCTGTGTGACTGCCGTGGGCATTAATAACAATTGCCTTGACCGCCTTGGCTTCGGAGGCACTCACGTTGTTATTCGCTCCGACATTCTGCTTGGTCTCACCGAGTAGTTGCGACAGAGGAAGTAGTGGCATTATTTGCCCACGATACTGCACTGCCTGCATCTGGTCGGTCTGTTCGATCCTGTCGAGCGGAATGTCCTCAAGTCGGTCAATCTCCGACAGTGGCATTGCCAGATCACGCCCCGAGGCAAGGCGAAAGATCAGCATATGGTTTGCATTCTGTTCGACCCCAGACTGCGTGCAGAATTCTGATGCCTGTTTTAATTCTTCTACTGTGAGGCCAATCTCATTCGTTATGCCTAAAACATCGAGGATAATCGCCACGCGGCCATCCCCCATGACCGTTGCCCCCGCCAAGTGTGGGATGACCCCCAGTGAAGGATGAAGGGCTTTGACGACGATTTCTTCGGTTCGTTCGACGTGGTCCACAACAAGCCCGAATCTGCAATTATCAGCTTGCAGCACGACAATGTTGACATAGTCGCTCGTGCTCTCTGGAAAAGCTGCTTGCGTCCCCAACAGATTGCTCAGGTAGACGATAGGCAACAATTCACCGCGGAGTCGGTACACCGGAGTGTCGCGTAATTTTTCGATGCGGTCATGTTCGTTATTAAGGTCCAAACGCAACATTTCCACCAAGTGACTTTGTGGTATTGCGAAAACCTGCCCACAACTGCCAATGATCAGGGCTGGGACAATCGCCAAGGTCAAGGGGATCTTGATGTTGATGGCAGTTCCGATACCAATTCGACTGTGCACATCAATCGATCCACCGATACTTTCAATGTTTGTTTTGACAACATCCATGCCGACACCGCGGCCCGAAATACCTGTGACCTGAGGAGCCGTCGAAAATCCCGGCCAAAATATGATTTGCACCAGTTGTTGGTCGCCCATTGTCTCGGCGTCCTGAGCAGTAATCAGATTTTTTTCAATTGCCTTCGCGCGAATTTTCGCTGGGTCGATCCCTCTCCCGTTGTCGCTAATCTCAATGTTGACCTTGCCACCCTGATGCCACGCGTGCAGATGCAATTCGCCTCTCTTGTTTTTTCCGGAAGAAACCCGCTCCGCAGCAATCTCGATACCGTGATCAATTGCGTTGCGGATCAAGTGCGTCAACGGATCTTTGATTGCTTCCAGCAACGACTTGTCGACTTCGGTCTCAGCACCATCCATCAGCAAGTCAACTTCTTTTCCGCACATCACAGCCAAGTCACGAACCAACCGGGGAAACTTACCCCAGATATTTCCGATTGGTTGCATTCGCGTCTGCATGACACGTTCTTGAAGCTCGGTTGTGATTCGATTGACTTGTTGAGTAACGTTGGTCAACCGGCGATCGTGTTCATTGCTTTCGGTTTGCAAAAGCTGGTTACGAGCTAGAACAAGCTCGCCAACCAGGTCCATCAACTGGTTCAGGAGTCCGACGTCTACGCGAATGCTGCCCTCTGAGCCTAATCCTTGCAAATTGCCCGTGTCTGGTCCGCTACCGGGTTTCCGCGCATCACCGGGGTAATCGGATGTTTTGTTTGCAGGTTCCGGGGCGACCACCGATGTCGCGACCGGCGTATCAAGAACACTGGTTGGCAGGTTTGCGAAATCGCTTTCGTGCTGCTCCGCATCCAACACCTCGTCGACGGCGGTTGTGTCTGCCTGCGGTTTAGCCACAACACTCTGGGACTCATCTGTGCCCTCGGGGTCTGTGTCTTGTCTTTCGCCCGTTTCGCTTTTGACCGTTCGATCGTGGACTCTTACACACTCGTCGCTTTTGCGTTGCACATCCTCTGAACTGACGGGTTCGACTTGAGCGGGCTTGTCCGCTGCTGGCTCAGCCTCTGCGAAGGGGGCGGAGGAACACAGATCGTCTAGCTGTTGATTCAACTCTCGGTAGTTTCCGTCACCTTCCTCGCCATCACGGCCAATGTTTGCGAGGATGTCACGGACGGCATCCACCGATTCAAGCAAGGCGGAGGTGAGGCCTTCATTCAGGATGATTTCGCCATCACGTAGCCGA
>CAXGRW010000370.1:0-5646 GCA_964012125.1 uncultured Rhodopirellula sp. | reverse complement strand
CGCGGTATGTAAGACGCACCATACAACTGGGGGTTCTCTTCAGCCTGTTTGTGCACCTTTTGCTGATGATGCTCGCCATCAATGTAATCATCTTCAGCCGCTACTTTCCCGAGGCCTTCTCTGGCGTCAAGAAGCAACGCTCCCCGGTGCGCCGCACTGTTCCGGAACACCTTTTCCAAACACCAACGAAGACAGCTACCGCACCTGACTGGTCCAAACCGGTAGACGCTGAGACAGCATCTCCCGTGACGCCTCTCGAAGAGAGGCAATTGCCACCGGTGGAAAAAACCGCGCCCCGGCTCGAAATCCCCAAGACTCGGGAACCACAGCCAGAGTCCTTGCAGGAGTTTCTGATGAAACGCCGGAAGCCAAACGATTCAAAGCCACAACCAACAGATTCCCCAGCCAAGCTTGCGCGACAGCGATATGCTGACACACAACCAGCAGCGTGGAGCACCCAGACTCCGAGCGCTCCTGCAGTCCCCGTTCAACCCACCACAGCAGCTGCCCCTGTAGAACAGCAGGTTGCAGCTCAACCCCGATCGCGGCCGACGTCCCAATCAACAGCCCCATCGATAGCATCTGTGGAATTGGAATTCAACAAGCCACAAGAAACTTCAATTGCTGGTGCACGAAGCCGGAGTACATCACTTCCTACGGTGGGGCAGACAAACCAACAGCAGCCACGCAAGCGTGCTACGCCCACTCGAAATCTGGAGCCGGCAGGATCTGCTCCTACCACGCAAGTCGTTGCTGTTGCAAAACAAAGCCAGAGTGCGGAACGGGTAGTCGGCCCTGGTGATTTCTCTGTCACTCGGCAAAACCGTTCGCGTGGTGTCAAGCTGACAGTTTCGCAGTCAACCACGTCCGATCTTCCAAGCACATCGGAATCTCAAGCCGCAACATCTGCAGCTCGCAACACCACTTCGGCCAACAGCGGTATCCCCACGATTGACACAGGATCGGCACAACGGGCTCCTGGGCGAACCCGTCGAGTAACAACCGGATTGGGGATGGCTGCAACAGGTCCCCCAACCGCACCAAAAACAAGTTTCGGGAACGCTTCACTTTCGGTGACCGCCCCCTCTGATTCAATCGGAGACAGAAACTCGGATGGCACCCCGATGGAACGAATCAGTAGGCCAGCACGCGGTGCCGCTAGTACGAAAATCGCCTCTGCAGGAGGCCCCAACCTCGATATGATGCTTAACGAAGGGCCTGTCGGAATTGCAACCGTCGCTGAGGGTCGGGCTGGCATTGTGCCATCCGACACCACGCCTGAAATTACAGTCGTTGATTTCTCACGTGGCAAACGTCCTAGACGAACCCTCGGTGGGCCCGCGACTCCGTTTGGCACCAAGGTCGCATCCGTTGAGTCATTCAATCGTAGAGTGATGCGAACAAAGGGTGGCGCTCCCGCCACGGCTACTGGCAAAGTCGGTCCCCAAACAGAAGAAGCGATTGAAATTGGTCTCTCCTATCTGGCCAACACCCAAAATGAAGATGGTAGCTGGTCGCTGCAGGGCCATGGAGAAAGGGTACTGCTTCAAAGCAACACAGCCGCCACTGGTTTGTGCCTTTTGGCATTTCAAGGAGCGGGATATACGCACCGGCAACATCAATACGCCAGCACCATCAGTCGCGGCATCGAGTACCTGATGAATCGCCAACAAGACAATGGTGATCTTTACGTTTCTGAAGATGCCATCAGCAATCGGAATGTTGCTTTTTATAGTCATGGAATCGCCGCACTGGCCATGTGTGAAGCCTATGGCATGACTCAGGATCCAGAACTCGAGGAACCTGCTCAACGCTGCCTCGACTACATTGTCAGCACCCAGCACAACGAACGTGGCGGATGGCGTTACACCGCACAGGTGAGTTCCGACACGAGTGTGACTGGCTGGATGATGATGGCACTGAAGAGTGGTCAACTATCAGGGCTGGAGGTTCCGGAGAAAACCTATCAAGGTATCCAGCGTTGGCTAGGTTTGTCACAGGTACCCCAACAACCAGACCGCTATCGGTACAACCCATTCGCCCCTGATACTCCTACACAGCGGCATGGTCGGATGGCCACACCAACCATGACCTCAGTAGGCATGCTGATGCGAATGTACTCCGGCTGGCGGCGTGACAACGAATCGATGAAATCAGCTGCTGAATACCTGCTGGAGTACCCACCCCAGATAGGCAGCGTTCAATCGCCCCAAAAAGACACTTATTACTGGTATTACGCCACGCAAGTCATGTTTCATATGGGTGGCGATTATTGGGATCGCTGGAATAAGGCCTTGAACCCAATCCTGATCCAAAGTCAGATCAAAGATGGCGTGAATGCTGGCAGTTGGGATCCCGCCGGAGCCATTCCAGATCGCTGGTCTGCGCACGCCGGACGTCTCTACGTCACGACCATGAACCTGCTGAACCTGGAAATTTACTATCGGCATTTGCCGATCTATGAGGAAACAGCCGAGTAATTTCCCGTCAGGTAAGGGCAGCGACAAGCCGGTATCCTTTTAGCAGTGGAAAATTGCCAGCGCCACAACCCCAGCTGAACCAAGCCTGCAAATAGCAACCAATATCAGGCAGAGGAATCGTCTTTTGGCGATGTAAACTTCAGAAGTAACCAATCGCCCAAGCGCGGTGATGCGTGCCCCAGCATGATCATTAGGCGTAGATAGCGGGGTAACACCACGTCCGGTTTGCGGTGTCGAATCGCGGACAGGACAGCATCTGCAACTCGTTCAGGCGGCAGGCCTTTGACCCTTGTTCCTCCACCAGGTCTGGCGGCCTGCGCAGGGAGACCATCGACAGATTTTTGATATCGTTGTCCTGCATCCTCGCGACGAATTGGTCCGGGGTTCACCAGACAAACGTGAATCCCCCGAGGCTTCAATTCCAGCCTAAGTTGCTGGGTCATGCCAGCCAAAGCATGCTTGGCAATTGCGTAAGCTCCGATGTAACGCGCGCCGACCTTGGAGGCGAGTGATCCTATATTCACGATCACGCCCCCAGTTGCCTCCAGCGCGTCGAGAGATTTCTGCGAGCAGTGCAGGGCAGTGATCACATTTTGCCGGAACAGAAACTCGGCCCGATCAGCTTCCAGATTCTCGATTAAGCCTCGATCACTAGCTCCAACACAGTTCACTAAAACATCTAACCTCTCATTGGTTTTCAGCGTATCAGTGACAAGTTGCTCGACAGCATTCCCATCAGTTAGATCACAAGCAAAACTGGTGAGTCTTTGTCCTGTCGCGTCTGTGCGGGACACACATTCCTTGGGGTCCAATCGGCCCATCGCCTCATCCAGCCGCTCAGAATCTCGCCCCACGATAACTACGCTGTAGCCGGCATCCAACAGTTTTCGCGCAATCACGAATCCCAAGCCAGCGGAACCGCCAGTAACGAGTGCGACCGGAGGTCGATCAGAAACCATGAATCCACAGTAAAAGAGGGCCGAAGGGATGAATGAGCGATGCCTACGGTGCAAATTTTAGTACGATCAGACGCCGACTGGTATCACTGCACCGTATTTCTTAACGGAATCCGGCATGAAACCTTCGTCATCGGCACCGCTATGAATCAACGTTTTTCACAATCAACTACCGAGTTCACTGATGCCCCGGCCCTCTCTTGATGATGCATGCACGAAAATTGTTGCCACCGTTGGACCAGCCTGTGACAGCGTCCATCAGATCGAAGAATTAATCGAGGCAGGAGTTGATGTATTCCGCATCAACACGGCCCACGGCAACCGTGAACAACACGAAAGCATTGTAAGCCGCATCCGGGAAGCGTCCACAAAATCCGGATTTCCAGTCGGGATTCTACTGGATCTCGCCGGTCCAAAAATCAGACTTGGGCAACTGCACCATGATCCTCTGGTCTGCAAAGAGGGAATGAAGATCACCTTCGTCACTGAAACGACAGATCAACCAACAGAGCTGACAAGCACCTATGAACGTCTGATTGAAGAACTGCAACCCGGCGATCGAGTGATGCTGGCTGATGGCACTGTGTCGTTGAGAGTCGAACAAGTGCAAACCGACCGCGCGGAATGCATTGTCACGGGTGGCGGAAGTGTGCGTAGCAGACAGGGTATCAATCTACCAGGTGTTCAGTTGTCCGTTCCTGCAATGCTTGAACGTGACGTAGAGAATGCCATCTGGGCAGCGCGAAACCAAATCGACTTCATCAGCCTCTCCTTTGTCAGATCTCCTGATGATGTGCGCCAACTCAAGGGCTTGCTTCACTCGCATGGTTCAAATGCGCTGGTCATCGCGAAAATTGAGAAACCCGAAGCACTCGAACACCTGGAAGACATTGTCGAAAATGCCGATGGAATCATGGTGGCGAGGGGTGATCTGGGTGTGGAGATCGACGTTGCTAAAACTCCGGTCGCACAGAAGCGTATCATTCAAGTTTGCCGTGAAAAAATGAAACCGGTGATTGTTGCGACGCAGATGCTCGAATCCATGCACACAAGCACGAGACCGACGCGTGCTGAGGCAAGTGATGTTGCCAACGCGATTCTGGATGGAGCAGATGCTTGCATGTTGAGTGGGGAAACAGCAATCGGTGATCATCCTGCACTCGCAGTGACCATGATGAGTCGCATCATGAAATGCACGGAACGGGAGATGATGTGTGACCCGGACAGAAACCACCAACAAAACTACCGAGTTCATCCCATCACTAGCGCCGTCACTCAGGCGGCGACTCACGTGGCTGAAACCATTGAGGCCAAACTGATTGTCATCGCAACTCGCAGTGGAAACACGGCTTGGGTCAACAGCCAAAGCCGTAGTCTCATTCCCACCATTGGCGCCAGTGAATCGCAAGCAACTTTACGGCGGATGAATCTGCTATGGGGAATCAAACCACTTGCGTCAGAACACCTTGAAGACACATCAAGTTTCATCGACCAAATGTGCCGCTGGGGGCATGAGCATACCCACCTTCGACAAAACGACCACATCGTTTTTGTCACGGGCACTGGGGTCGTTGATAAAGCCCACAACCTCATGGTGGTTCATACAGTCGAGTAAGACTGAGCCAAAAAGCAATGACGGCAAGTATGATCAGTTCGATTCTTCTTGAATTCGCAACACAATATCGCCAGTGATACGGGGCAACTCCCCTGACCTGGACGTGAGTGTGATCTCAATCTTGTTGAAGCCCAACAGGATTCCGGATAAATCGAGTACCAAAGGCGCCTTTGCAGGCGAGAACAAAGTTTCATTGATTTGCACAGATACCAGTTGCCCCTGCCAAGCACTGATGCATAACCCGACCTTATCTGCCTCAGCTAAACCAGTGGGGGAATTGAAGCCTCGTTGATAACGAACCTGGTCGCCCGCAACCACCCGCGAGTCAATCAGGACAGATGAATCCGGTATATCAACAACCACCGACTGCCGATCCATCTTGGACAGCCGATCCCAAGGTCGCCTGAGTCGAATTTCATGCATGCAAAGACGATCCAATGAATGTACTGCTACAAGAAAAGCCCGAAACAAAGTCTCGGGCTTTTTTTATTCAACCTGTAAGCAAGACACAGTCTCTCTGTAAAGACATCCCTGCTCAACAGACGATTCCTATCGCCTAGGCATCGTTGTTATTGTCCTCAAAGTCATCAACGGC
>CAXGRW010000369.1:0-5653 GCA_964012125.1 uncultured Rhodopirellula sp. | reverse complement strand
TCGACAGTCTTCTGCTCGTTGATCACGATTTTCACGGGGCCCGATGCGACCAGTTGACTTTTGGCAGCCAAAATCACAAGTACCAACGCTACCACAACAGCGGTAAACATCCCGATACCAAGGAAGATATTAAAAATTTCCATCTCAAAAGACTCTTACGAGAGTTTGCTTCTCTAAAATCAATATTCGGTAATGGCTTACAACTGAATGCCGCCAAAGGACATGAAGGCGAGCGCCATCAGTCCAACCGTGATGAACGTAATTCCCAAACCGCGTAGCGGTGGTGGAACGTCACTGTATTTCAGCTTTTCGCGAATTCCCGCGAGTGCAGCAATCGCCAACGCCCAGCCAACTCCGCAGCCAATTCCGTAGACTACCGACTCTGCAAAGTCGTAGCTCTTCTCTTGCATGAAGAGGGAGCCTCCAAGAATTGCACAGTTCACGGTGATCAACGGCAGGAAAATTCCCAAGGCGTTGTAGAGCGGCGGAAAGAACTTGTCCAAAGTCATTTCCAGAATTTGAACCATCGCTGCAATCACACCGATGAAACTAATGAAACCAAGGAACGACAAGTCAACCGTCGCAAAGTCCACGGTTTCGGTCGAGATAAACCCATTGGCCCACGAGAGAGCCCCCTTCTTGAGAAGGTTGGCATAGATCAACTGATTGACAGGGATGGTAATCGCCTCGATGACGATCACGGCAAATCCGAGACCCACAGCCGTTTTCACATTTTTGCTGATGGCCAGAAACGTGCACATTCCCAAGAAGAATGCGAGCGCGAGGTTTTCAATGAAAACAGCTGTAATGAAGATATTAAAATAGTGCATGGTTCTCTCACGCCTCCTCAATCTGATCTGGCTTGTACGCTCTGATTGCCCAGATCAGGAATCCGATCAGGAAGAAGGCACTGGGTGGTAATAACATCAAGTTATTGGGGTTGTACCAACCGCCGTTGCGATCGAGCGGCAGCAACTCCAGACCAAACAATGAACCACTGCCAAAGAGCTCGCGGAAGAACGCGACGAACATCAGCACCAAGCCGTAGCCCATGCCGTTGCCGATCCCATCCAGAAAGCTCACCCAAGGGCCATTTTTCATCGCGAAGCCTTCGGCACGCCCCATCACAATGCAATTCGTGATGATCAAGCCCACAAAGACGGACAGCTGCTTGCTGATGTCATACATGTAGGCTTTCAAAATTTGGTCCACCACAATCACTAGCGAGGCGATCACGGTCATCTGGACGATGATTCGGATACTGCTCGGTATGAAACTTCGGATCGCACTCACAGCTAAATTGCTGAACGCGGTCACTGCGATCACTGCCAAACTCATCACCAAAGACGTTTCCATCTTTGTGGTCACCGCCAGTGCCGAACAGATTCCGAGAATCTGCAAAGCAATCGGGTTGTTGTTGATGAGTGGATCGACCAGCACATCGGTCGTCTTCTTTGCCATTACTTGTCTCCCTCAGTTCCTGAGGATTTGTCGTCGTTAATCTCTTCCTTGAGCTTGCCCAAGAAAGTCTCATAGCCATCGTCGCTCGCCCAGTAACGAATCATATTCGTCACACCGCGACTGGTGATCGTGGCTCCAGAAAGCCCATCGACCTCGTATTCGTTATCGCCCGGCCCCTTGGCCACTTCGGCCGCTGGTTCATGCTCGGCGTTATAAAGCTTCTTTCCGTCCCACAGCGCTTTCCAACGCGGGTTGTCAACTTCGCCCCCGAGTCCCGGGGTTTCCTTGTGCTGATAGAAGGTCAGACCCTGTATGGTTTCCAGATCGCTTCTGAGGGCCAAGTAGCCATAGAGAGTTCCCCAAAGTCCCTTTCCGTAGACCGGCAAAACCACCTGCAGAATTTTGGTCGTGTTAGGCTTCCTGACGAAGTAAACCTTCATCACCTTGGGCCGCCTTGGTTCGCCTGGATTGAACTTGCGGGTCTCTATGGGAACGCTCGTCGCGGGGTTTGCTGCTTCCTCGACTAAATTGTACTTTTCGAGTTTAGCATCACCACTGACGTACTCCCCAGTCTCCAAGTCGACCAGTTTTGCACTCACGTAGCCGTTAAGCTTATCAATCTGCTTAGTGGTCAACTCGTTTGCTTGGACGCCATACTCACCGATCGCCAACCCTGTGGCATCGAGGATATTTTTTTGCTGGTCAAGCTTGACGTTTGCTTCCTGTTTTCCACGCAGAGATACCGCCGCGGTGCTCACCGCAAGTGAGCAAACCACGCACAGCACTGCTGCGACGCCCAGGGTATAACCCAATGAATCACGTTGTTGCATAGCGTTTCTTCCTGCTGGATACGTTGAACTGTACTACGTAGTAGTCAATCAGTGGAGCGAACACATTGCCGAACAGAACGGCCAACATGATGCCTTCCGGAAAAGCGGGGTTTACCACCCGGATCAAGACCGTCATGAAGCCGATCAAAGCCCCGTAGAACCACTTACCTTTATCTGTCATGGACGCACTTACGGGGTCGGTCGCCATGAATACAAGCCCAAAGGCGAGGCCCCCGATCGTAAGTTGCCAATAGAAGGGAACACTCAACATTGGATTAGCAGCAGCGGTGTCCGGCGAGATGCTCGCTACGCCGTTCATCAATAGCGTCGTTCCGATCACACCGGCGATCGTGGCCGCCATGATCTTCCAAGAACCGATGCCTGTTGCGATCAAGATGCCGGCACCCACGATGCATAAAAGCGTACTTGTCTCTCCGACACAGCCTTGAATCGTTCCAAGAAAGGTACTCATCCACGTGATGGGGCCGTCCCACGCTCCACCCATGTAAACCACCTTGCTAAGTGAGTCGACCGCGGCATTTCCGCCGGTATCCTGAGCCTGTGCGTTTGCCATCTGCCCAAGTGCGGTCGCTCCGCTGAACCCGTCAACGGCCGTCCACACCTTGTCGCCGCTGATTTGGCCAGCATACGCGAAGTAGAGGAACGCTCGACTGGTAAGTGCCACATTCAGAAAGTTTCGCCCGGTGCCTCCAAAGACCTCCTTGGCGACAATGACGCCAAAGGCAATCCCTAACGCGACCTGCCAGAGCGGTATTGATGCGGGCAAAGTAAGTGGAAACAGAAGGCCAGTAACGAGAAACCCCTCGTTGATCTCATGCCCTCGCAACACACTGAACACAAGCTCAATGTGCCCCCCAACAAACATGCAGACCGCATATATGGGAATGAAGAAGATTGCGCCGAGGATGAGGTTCCCGGCAATATTGCCGGGATCATTCGCAAAGCCAATCGCGCTGTAAATGGTGTAGTGCCAATCACCAACGTGATCGATGCCGGCAGCTTCCATCTTCTGGATGGCGGAGTTCGCTTGGTATCCGACGTTCCACATTCCGAAGAGGGTAACAGGGACCAACGCCATTACAACGGTGATCATCATACGCTTCAGGTCGATCCCATCGCGAACGTGGGTCTTTCCCGAGGCTACCTCGCCGGGGGTGTACAAGAACGTGTCCAACGCTTCGTACATCGGATACGCCACTTCTAGAAGGCCGCCCTTGGCAAACAAGGGGTGGACTTTGTCGAGGACGTCACGCAGTGCTTTCATCTCTATTTTCCTGTCAATCCAACCAAAGGTTCAGGATCAGCCTTCTCGCTCAATCGTTTCCAAACTGGCACGCAACAATGAGCCGTATTCGTATTTTCCCGGACACACAAATGTGCACAGGGCCAAGTCTTCCTCTTCCAACTCCAACACGCCCAATTGTTGAGCCTCGTCAGTGTCTCGATAAATCAAGGACCGCAATAACTGGGTCGGCAAAATGTCCAATGGCATTACTTTTTCGTAAGTGCCGAGAGGTACCATTGCTCTTTCGCTACCGTGAGTGCTGGTAGTGAACGCGAATTTCTTGTTCGGGATTCCCGACGAGGCAAAAACTCGTGTTGTTGAGTATTTATCCAACCCAGGCTTCTGCCATCCGAGAAACTCCCGCTCGTCTCCCTCTTCGAGGAGCGACACCTGAGTGTGGTATCGTCCGAGATACTGGTGGGGAATCAATGCGGTGTGCCCGCATAGAACCGACCCCGAAACGGGCCGTATCTTGACACTCTCGTCATACTGGCCGGCGATCAATTCGTCGATGCAAGCACCGAGACAGGTCTCAAGTAATCGCGGTTGACTCACAACCGGGCCGCCCAGCGAAATGACTCGCCGGTTGTCGACGGTACCGGTCTGCAGGAATGTCCCAATCGCACAGACGTCCTGATAACCGATGTACCACACGGTTTTGTGCGGTCCGACTGGATCGAGAAAATGTATGTGTGTTCCAACGAGGCCTGCTGGGTGCGGCCCAACAAAGGTTTCCAACTGGACACCGTCGATGCCCTTGCCCGGGATCTCCGCTCCATCACCCTTGCAGACGAACACTTTGCCGTCTACGAGTTGCGTGAGTGCCTGTAAACCAAGCGAGAACTGCTCTTTGCGATCTGCAATGGCAATCGCAGGATCCGCTGCGAGCGGGTTGGTATCGACGGCCTGCACGAAAATCGAGCTTGGCTGCGTCCCAAGCGTGGGAACCCTTCCGTAGGGTCGTGTGCGTAAAGCGGTCCACAATCCGGACTGCCGCAACTGCTCAGTCAAACCTTCGCGTCCGAGGTCGACGGGGTCACGTCCACGTGCTCCATCAAAGTCGACGCAGTCGCTGCCTTCGACATCAATTTCGACTGACTCGAATTTGCGTTTGGCACCCCGAGTGATTGCCGCGACCGTGCCTGCTGCCGGGGCAGTGTAGAGCACGCCGGGGTTCTTCTTATCCTCGAATAAAGGTTGTCCGGTCGAAACCTTATCACCTTCGGCGACGAGCATCGTCGGCTTCATGCCGACGTAATCATCCCCTAGGAGAGCAACGCGGCTAACCGCTGGCGCCTTGTCGATATGCTGTTCGGGGCTGCCGAGGATGGGCAGATCTAAACCCTGTCTGATCTTGGTCATCGCTGTTTACGTGCTCAAAATGACTGTGGAGGACAGAATGGTTGAATTTGCGAAAAACCCAGCCCATACCTTGCCAGTTCCCGACTTTGTGATTTTTTTCACAATGTCGTTTCAGTACACTGATCTTGGAAGAGCGATCTGAGACTGACGAGTAGGCGGAGGTTCCGGCCTACCCGAACTTGGAAAGTATGCTTCGGTTTGAACCACACCACTCCCTCGGTAAAAACCGAAGGGGGGGCAGAAAGAGCAACACCGAGCGCGGAGTTTTATGGTCGCAAATATGCCACAAGCCTAGAGAATTGGCAACGGCAGTCAGATTGCCCCCCGAAAAATGGTCACCTGAGAAGCCTAAAGAAGCAAAGTCTTCCGTTAACGGCAGTGAAGGGCAAGAAATTTGGGGTGTAGAAACTCGGTGTTTCCGTTTCAAATACAGGTTGATGTTTTTGGGAGCGGGAAATAGCTAGCTGCCCCGCGGACCTCGAACCTGCGTACTAACTGCACAAGTCCGAAACCGTTGGTTTTGGCCCATCGAGATAAACTTCCTCTCACACGATCACTGAATGTCATGAAAACTAACCGCTTCGCCACTTTGCTGTGCCTTTCTGTTGCGTGCGTCTACGGGGCCACCCAAATCGGATGCAGCAAGCAGGAGCCTACAGGCACTTCGGCAACCCCCGCGGGTAACCATTCGGAT
>CAXGRW010000368.1:0-5664 GCA_964012125.1 uncultured Rhodopirellula sp. | reverse complement strand
TCGACTTCAGCTGTGTCTGATAGCGTTCCAGGGCTGCGGATGCACCCTCCATGGGTTGATCCGATGCAGATTCATTCAAACTGTTTCAAGCTCCGTTTTTGATCCTCGACTCACCTTGGGGCCTGCGACCACTTTGGTGGCAATACGGTCCTGCAAGTTGGGTCGAAAGATAGTCAGCAGTAACAACGGCAGGAACCAGGCAATGTAAAGACCACCGCTTTCACCATGCCAAAACTGAGCCGCAATCATTAACGCGGCCGAGCCACTCAATATGGTTCCAAGATTCTTCTGGGCAGGCCAGATCGCGAAGAACGCGCTCAGAATCACATAGGCAACAATGACCGGTAGACGCCAGAAAGGATTCCAGCCAAGTGCCCACAGTCCCTGAAGTGTTTCAGCCTCCCGCAAGGGACTTAAAACACCGTACATGTGTTGAAGATGGTCGGCCAAGGTGGATGAGTCATCAAACCATAACGCCAGCATCAATAGTGCCAGCATGGAGGCGGTTCCGACTATGAAGTTTCTGACTCCACGCTTCCAATAAAAACTGATCCAAAGTGGCAGTAGAAAAAGCGGGTAGTAAACGAGCCCACCAGCAAGTCCGACAAACATGCCTGCGATTAGTGGCCGCCGGTAAGTGAGGATGGCCCAAAGCAGAAACGCAGCGGGTAACGCATGATCAACACGCCCCGTCATTTGTGCCGTATAGGGAAGTATCAAATAAAGCGTCGCGCATCCCACTCCCGCACGTGTGTTTCCAAAGTGTCGATTGCTGATCAGGATGATTGCCGACACGATCCCCAAATGTGCCAGAATTGCCAGCACCTTGGCGACAACTGCCAGCTGCTTTTCTGCGGCAGTGGGTTCCGGGCGAATGTCCGCTGGGAATCCATCCAGTTGGTTGTTAATGGGCAGTGTTGGGATCGAGGGCAGCATTCGCATCATGGCGTAGCCCGGGCCGAGTTCAGGGCCCTGGTTGTATTGTGTTTGTGGATCGCTGCGAACAACGTTTGCCATCATGAACACAAACAGGGAAATCCCGAGAAACATCAAACCGCCCGCTGTCAGATTCGGATCCAGCAGTGGGCGGCGACTCATGATCGGATCAAGCATCATTCTCACTAGAATGAAAGCCTGAATCGTTAGCAGGTACAAAAAACCGATCCGTTGCAGTTCGCTCGAGGTGAAGTTTTCTTCCTTGGGGGAATCAGGCTCAACCGGTCCACCCTCGATGGCTTCAGGGGTGTTGGGGGAATTCGCTTCCATCAACTCGGTCGTTGCAGCGGTCGCCTCTTCTTGTATGACTAACGTCTCGTCAGCGGGTACGAAAGATGTTTTGCTCTCTAGCACGGTCAGGCTATTCGCAAGAGATTCCTCCTGTAGTGAATCACGCGGCGAAAGTGCGTACAGCGGTAATGGTTGGACCAAGGCCAGAAATTTTTCAACCAGTGACTTGGTCTGAACTCCGGATTGAAGAGCAATCTGTTGACTTCGGTTGGCCCGCTCTTCCTGTTCCAGTTGTCGTCCCTCGTAAACGATCAGCAATCCCGGGGCCAGCAGGATCAGAAGGACAAGATCCAGATTGCGAATGCTCCAGAATCGATGGAAGACGAAGTACAGTCCAATCGTCAAGAACGACGAAAGGTAAACCCAAGTCGCAGGTTGAGGACGCTCGTAATTTAGAAGAATCTCGCCCATGAGAATCAAAGCAGAGCCTGAGTCGGCAGATACTAAAATGCTTCCAATAGCTTGTTGCGGAACAGGAATTCTCCTACAGCATATCGAATCGGATGGTGCTGAGAAGCGTGTCACATGGGTCTTGTGCCGCTGAAAAAGCGATATAGATGCTCAAATGTCACGTTTCGTCCGCTTTGCAGGGCAGTTGAGTACGTAAAACGGGTCTGCGGGCTCTTCGATGGTCGTCAAAGTGTTACCGCTGGCCTGCTCGTTCTGGTCGTACATTTTGGGCTGGATGCGCCGGGCGGAGATAACGTTGGAGTGGGGCAGAACTCACCGCGAGAATCGATCTGTGTACTCTCTTATTCACCATATAGAGATCGCCGAAGTGGGGGTGGTGACGCAATCCCGATGGGGGAATGGTCATGCTGCCCTCGAAAAGTGCTAGTAAGTTCGTGACCGTGCAGGAGTCCGGTCTCGTGTCAAGGATGAGGTTTGCAATCATCCGCATGGTTGGCGATGTAAGTGTCAATTTGTTTGATGATTCCTCTGTGATGGGACTCAGACTGAACCTTTTTGAGAGGAGGCGTTACTATAGGGGCGTGCAGGACAATATTTTTTACACAGGAGTGGTATCTCGTGGGACAACCTTCGGAGTCATGTGGTTCATCACATCCAAGTTCGGCTGCTGCAGATTTGCGAGCAGATTCACGAATCGCTGAGGCACGCCGTTTGATTGCCGAGGCCGTGGTTGACCACAGTCGCGGGATTCAGGATGTTCGAGCAGCCAACCCGGATTTGTCAGCGGGATACGAGGAGTTGTTGTCTCGCTTAGCTGATACTCGAGGCGGACCACCGTTCTGGCCCTATCTTTCTTCGGGGATCGGTCAAGGACCCTATGTTGAGTTGGCCGATGGCAGTGTCAAACTTGATTTCATTGGCGGAATCGGTGTTCACGGGGCTGGGCATAGCCACGAAGCCATGATCGATGCCGCACTTGATGCAGCGTTGGAAGACACGGTCATGCAGGGGAATCTGCAACAGCATCCTCCCAGTGTCAAAATGTCTGAGCGTTTGATCCAAATGGCGAGGGTGGGTGGGGCTGCAATTGACCATTGCCTGCTATCCACCAGCGGTGCAATGGCGAATGAAAATGCATTGAAGATCGCACTGCACCACAAGTCTCCAGCTGATCGCATTATCGCTTTTGACAATGCTTTTGCTGGGCGGTCATTGGCAATGGCCGCGCTGACTGATCGTCCCAATTATCGAATGGGATTACCTTTAGCGCTGAATGTCGATTACCTGCCATTCAGAGATGCTGCCAACCCCGACCGCAGCTTGCGGTGGGCAGTCGATGAGTTGCATCGACTGCTGAATCGTCATCCCGGCCGGTATGCAGCATTTTGGGCAGAGCCCATTGCTGGTGAGGGGGGATACTATCCAGGCAGTCATGACTTTTTCAGGGCGTTATGTGAACCACTTCGTGAGGCGGGTGTGCCAATCATCTTTGATGAAGTGCAGTCGTTTTCACGCACATCCAAACCATACGCTTTTCAGCATTATGGTCTGGATGAATTTGCTGATATCGTCACCGTCGGAAAGGTCACTCAGGTCTGCGCGACGTTGTATGGCGAAGCCTTCAAGCCAAAGGGACCTATTCTGAGTCAGACGTTCACTGGTTCCTCGTCTTCAATCGCAACCGGGTTGAAAATGTTGGATCTGTTGGACTCTGGTGCGTGTTTTGGCAGCGAAGGTCAGAATGTAGTGAGGCATCAGTACTTTGCCAATCAACTTTCGTGTCTTGCCGAAAAATATCCAGCGTTGGTGCGTGGCCCGTTTGGTGAAGGAATGATGATTGCCTTTACCCCTGGTGATGGCAGTGCTGAGCAAGCGAAACAGTTGATGATGACGATGTATGAAGTGGGCTTGCTGGGATTTGTCTGTGGTTCGGATCCGACACGCATTCGGTTTCTGCCCCCTCCAGCAACGACAACGTTCGAGCACATTGATGCAGCGATCGTTTTGTTGGAAACCTCGTTGATCAAGTTCGCAAAGCAGGTTGGTTAAGGATTCAAGCCATGTGGATTGTTCGCTCGGTACGCATCGATGACATTGACGCGCTTTTTCAACTTGCTCAGTCCGCAACAAAGGGCCTGACGTCGTTGCAACTGGACCGAGCGCGACTACTAGATCGTGTCGAGCAGTCCACGTTTGCTTTCAGCCGTACAGGTATTTCTCCGCGAGGAGAACCTTACGTGCTGGTGTTGGTGAATACGGAATCCGGCGAACTGGTGGGTACTTCGACGGTTTATGCCAAGACAGGTGGATATCAACCACTGTATGCCTATCGTCGCGTTGAGTCGGAGCACCAAAGTGAGTTGCTTGGCGTTCGTCAGCACCGAGTGCGGTTGGATTTGGAACGGATTCACGATGGCCCGACAGAGATTGGCAGTCTGTTTTTGCGAGGGATTTATCGGGGAGAGGGACGTGGACGCTGGTTGTCTCTCGCCCGGTTTGCCTTGATATCCATGTTGCCCCACCGATTTGCCGATCGGGTGATTGCGGAGATGAGAGGTAGAGCTAACTCGGATGGAAGTGTTCCCTTTTGGGATGCTGTTGCTGGAAGATTTATACCGGTGGACTTCGCAACGGCAGATGCCATGTCAACCATCTCAAAGCAGTTTATCGAAGAGATGATGCCTCAACACCCGATCTATCTCGAACTCCTCGAACAGGGGGTTCGCGATGGTATCGGCCAAGTCCATAAAGAAACAGAACCAGCAGTGGCCATGTTAAAGGCTGAGGGTTTTGCTGGCACGGATCTGTTCGACATCTTTGACGCTGGCCCTGTAATCAGTGCAGAAACACAATCGATTCATGCCGTGCAAAGAACGCGAACTGTGAAAGTTGGCGGTGTGGTCAATCAGTTCCATGGGCAGACGACCAACGCGATGGTTGCAAGCACAAAAGAAGGTTTCACGAGTGTCTTGACTGACATACAAACCGAGGGTGATACCATCCAGCTGACTACCAGCGATGCCAAGCAATTGCAGATTGAGAAAGGTTCAACTTGCGTTGTGATGACGCTTAAACCCGAACAGGAAAGCTGATCAAGCAGTCATCAGCGCGATGAGACGATGGCGAAAGGTAATCACCGTTGGGTAAACTGCAATCGATCCGCCAAAAACATTGCCCACCATGCGTCTGCACAGATTTGGGATGCTTGCCAACGGCAGCAGGATAACCAAAGAAATCGTTGGAAAATTTCTCGACACTACGCTACGCAGGTCGGGATTTGATCCAGACGTTGCACAACACATGAAGGTGTAACACTGTTCTGAAAGTGTCCACTTCTGTTGACGAAGTTACACTGACTCGGATTTCTACTGCGTTCACGACTTGTGTTACCCACGCACGCCCCCAACAGCGCCTTTTTGCTTGTAGGTTTGTTCTGATCACCGTGGGCATTTGGCTTGGTTTACAGCAGATGACCCACAATGCTGACCGTATCTCAGTTCCTCAGAATCTGTATGGTTAAGTTGTCAGTGATATGCAGAGTTGGGTCGTAGGAGGCAGTGCTGACAACGATCTAAGAATCGATCAGTTCGAAGAATTGCTGAACTGGGTGGTGCTTGCGGAGATCACATTGATGGCGATTCAGGTAAAGCGTTTGAGTGGCCCAATGGTCAAGAATGTCGGGGATACGAACACGTTGGTAGTGCCAGAGCTTGTTTCCTTCATGTAGTGACTGCTGTTGATCAACAAATCAATCATGATTTGTTGCGGACCTCTGTGTGCAGTTTGCTGGTGGACTACTTAACACAAGAGATATCTATCTACTCGAAATTGCCACTCTATTGCATGGTGTTGTTAAGATTGGAATTGCGGATGGAATACTGCTGAAACCAGATCGGTTGTCGAGCGAAGAATGGGCTTCGATGCAGCAATGTGAGTGGATTGGTCTCGAAATCCTCTCATGCAACT
>CAXGRW010000367.1:0-5673 GCA_964012125.1 uncultured Rhodopirellula sp. | reverse complement strand
ACGATCATCAGGCCATCCTGGATCTCATGGCTCGGTGCCCTGCCCTCCGCCAAAGCAGATTGAAAACGAAACCACGCGATGACGCCTTCTCGGCGAGCTAACCAAGAGCCAAGGATGCCGGTCACGATGACAAGGATGATCGTGGTCCCAAGACTGGTGTAGTTGGCCAGCTGGATCAGCAGCATCAATTCAATGAGTGGCACCAGGATAAAAGCAGCTAGTAATCGAGTGAACATGCTCGCTCTATGCCTCCAATGGGTGGAGATTGAGTCAAAAAGAAGCCACGTTGGCAGTCAATTCTACGTCGGCAGCTAACAGACAGCAGCTTTTGTGCCGAACCGCTCATGTTGTGGGAAAACCGTGAGATACCCGTTTCGCGTTCGAGCATTTATCTTCTTATGTGGACTGCAGAAGGTTTGCGCCTGACCTTGAGCGATTTTGCTCTGGTTGCCACGCTGACAAGTGATTGCCGGCTTTGCAGATTGTGAATGTTGTCGAATTGTCACTTTGGTTGTTTTTGGTTTTCGCGGTAGAATCTTGATTCAGGTCACACGCGGGCCGTCAGTGATCGCCCCGTTGTGAAGGGGGGGTACGAAGATGTTGATCGCATAATGGTCGTTACCAGGATGTTGCTTGTGGGCGTGAGTATTTCGATGTGCTGGAGTTCTGTGATTTGCATTTCTTGCAACTGTCGGATCGAGTCCGTTGGCGTTGACTCGGGGCAATGTATGCGTCGCGCTGGGGCAGTAGACAACGCTTGCAATCCAAAGAATCAAACTCATCCGGGGCTTCAGTTGTGAAGCACGAATCGCTGTTGACTGGTCGCAGTGGGCAACTGCATGGACGACTGTGGTGCCAGGCGTCAAACCCCGTAGGTGTTGTCGTTGTGATCCACGGGTTGGGGGACCACGGGGGACGTTATCAGTCGCTGGCTCAAGTCATGGGTGCTAAGGGTTGGTGCACCTATGCTTTTGACTTGCCCGGGCATGGACGCTCGCCGGGGGGGCGTGGCAGAGTCGACTCGTTTCCAGGGTTGCTGGCAGACATTGGAGTGGCTTGCCGCACAATGAAGGAGCGCTTTCCAGATGTACCGCTGGTGCTGCTCGGTTACAGCATGGGTGGCAATTTGGTGCTTAATTATTTGCTGCGGTGTCGAGAGGGGCCGCCATCTTCCACTACAAAGCCTGATGGAATCGTTCTCTGTGGGCCAATCTTATTGCCACCTGTCCCGCCACCCCGGCCTCACATCTTTGCGGCTTGGTTGACCGGGTATTTAATGCCATGGATTCAGATTAAGCGACCGGTCGACGTTGAGATGTTAACCGGTGATCAGGAACAAGCTGAAATGATTATCGAGGACCCGTGGATGCACACACGCATCACGTTGTATCTTGCGACGCAATTATTGTCTCAGGGACGTTGGGCATTGGATCATGCCCGCCAAATCGATGTTCCTTCGTTGGTGATGTGCGGCGAAGAAGATTCCTTGATTGATCGAAGTGCCTGCGAGAACCTTGCCATTCGAGCAGGAGACTGTGTAACACTTCGTCAGTGGCCGGGGCTTCGTCATGATTTGCTTCATGATCACGGCAGCGAAGAGGTTTGCCAAGCTGTTTCTGCATGGTTACTCGATCGCTTTGAACGATAAAGCAATCTCGTCGGCTTTTAGTTTGCACGTCGAATCATCTGCATTTTGTCCGAGCAAAACGGAGCGTGCCGGATAGAGAGTAGGACCCCACACTGAACACCCTTCATCACCTCCTGTTTATCACACGCCGTTCATTGAGGCCGATTCTGGCGTCGAGGCAGTGCTGGAAGCTGTCCCCCCGAGGCTAATTCTTCAAGTTAGAGGGCCAGCAAAGGATTGGTGCCCGAGCAGCGTGAGAAGTTTGGTAAGCTTTGTGCTTCTCCGTCCTGTTACCCGGATTCAAGATGTGTTCCATGGTATTTGCCGCAGATTATTCCCCTATCCGGCTCATGTCTTCCAAGGCAAGTTTGTGTTGTCTGCAGGTTCGTTTTGTCGCCGTCCGTTCTGCTTTGTTTCTCATCGTGCTCATGCATTCACAGGTTACTTTGGCCGAAGACGCGGGGTTCCGAGCGGGTGTGAGATTTCTTGATCCGACTTCCGCGGAGGTTCGCTGGGAGTCGGCACAGGCAGGGCCTTCTTCGGTTGCCTTCGGTTTGACCCGTAAACTTGGTGAAATCGTTGAGTCGGTGGAGAATGGAACCAGTCACCGTGTCGTTTTAAATGATCTGAAGCTGGGGCAAACGTATTACTATCGAATAGGCACAACGCAGAATGGCAAACTGCTGCTGAGCCCATTTTTTGAATTTGACATGCGGATGAATTATGCACCGCCCCTGCTCCCGAGTTTCAGAGACCCTGCAAACAGAGACCCTGCAAACGCGGTTGCCGATGGACTTGTCTCGGATGATATTTTGGATGTTTTGGTTAAACAATTGAATCATGCTGGCGGCTTCGCCGTTGTCAGCCAGGACCAATCGAAATCTTGGGCAGCGGCTTTGGCTGCTCGCACTGCGATGACGGTCATTGCCTCATGCTGGGACGAAGCGGAGATGCGGCGACTTCGCAAACAGTGGTATGAGGCAGGTGTTTATGGTGTACGCCTCACCGCACAGCAAGCCGGTGACGTTCCCAATGAGTTTGCCAATCTGGTGATTTGTTCAGCTTCCAAAATTGGTGATTGTAAACGGCTTGTTGCGAAGTCGGGAGCGATTGTTTGTGTCGGAAAGCCCCCAAGCGAATCCGGAAGTGAGTGGACCGCACTGGGGCCAGATGTCTGGCTTCAAAACTTGAACAAAGTGTCTGAGCTTGCTGAGTGGGGCCATCAGTATGGATCGCCGGCCAACCAGTCCTTTGCGGGGGAGTCTCTGGGTGGGGCTGATGAGGCGGGAGAATTAGAGGTGCGTTGGCTTGGCAGGCCGGGGGCAGACTTTGGAATCGACCGGAATCCTCGAATGCCTGCTCCGCTTGCCGTCGGGGGACGCTTGTTTCACCAAGGGATGAATCGAATGGTAGCTTTGGATGCGTTCAATGGAGCCATCCTTTGGTCGCTCGAAATTCCTGATTTACGGCGAGTCAATATTCCGAGAGATTGCGGCAATTGGTGTGCTGATCGTGATCGGGTCTATGCTGCTACTCACAATTGCCTTTGGATCATTGATGCGGCTACCGGTGAAATGCTTAATACCCTGCGACTTCCCGAGCCATTCAACGCAGAGCATGAATGGGGGTTTGTTGCCGTCACAGACGACATGGTGGTTGGTTCCGCGGTTAAGGGGGAAAGTATCTACCAAGATTATTGGCAGAAGGCCGCGTGGTACGACGGAAAAGATGACGCAGCTACAGCGAAGATCTGTGCTGATTCGATCATCGCCTATGACAAAAAATATGGCGACGTGCTTTGGCAATATGACATGGATGCAGGGGTGCAGGCGACCATCACGATCGTAAAGGACTCAATCTACTTCGTTGAGGTTAACGACCCAAAGTTACGTAGTTCCAAAAGTGGGAAATTGACAAATCAACAAATCTGGAAAGATGCATCTGTCGTTTGTCTGGACCGTAAGACGGGGAAGCCACGATGGAAAAAACCAGTTGCAGCTCAGGCAGCTGATCAAGTAGTGGCCTTTGGGTTGGCTGATGATGATCAATTTGTGCTGCAGTCTTCCTCTGGCAACCAATTTCATTTTGCGTCTTATGCCGCCGGAAATGGAGAGCCGCTTTGGAGTCGCGATGTGAATTGGCCAGAAAATCATCACGGTGCTCATATGCAGCACGCTGTGTTGATGGGTGGCAAGCTGTTTGTGCAACCGCACATCCTTGACGCCACGACCGGAGAGACAATTCAGACTGGAACCTTGGGAAAACGCCGTGGTTGTGCCACTCCGATCGGAACAGGAGAAGCAATTCTGTATCGAGGTGGTACAGGCCCGCTGTCACTGTGGTCAATTGAACAAGGAAAACGAACCGAATTTACACGTCTAAGGCCCAGTTGTTGGCTGAGCACGATACCAGCCCAGGGCATGTTGTTCTCTCCCGAAGCGGGTGGAGGTTGTTCGTGTGGAGGCTGGATGGAATGTTCCATTGGTTTTGGACCGCGTAGGCCTGCATCTGGTCCTGCTCAGACCAGCGGAACCAACGGTCAGCAAGGAGTGGGAAAATGAACATGCTGAGTCAGAAAATGAAGCAACTTTCAACAGTACGAGTCCTGCCTTGGCTATTCGGGCTGATGGTGGTGTTTTACGCCTCGGTTCTGGTCGCTCAGTCCGATGCTGAATCGGGTGACGCGGTTGTCGCCGGTGGTACTGCGATGGGATGGAAAACATACCGACACGATAATCGTCGCAGTGGCGTTACCTCATCAGGGCTGGATTTCCCGTTAACCAGCAGGTGGGTTCATCGTTCTCCGTTGCCACCGCAAATGGCGTGGACCGGTCCGGCCAAATGGGATGCCTATTCAGGCAATAGCGGCTTGCAGTCGATGAGAAATTTCGATCCCTGTTTTTATGTGACGTCCGATGGAGAATCGGTTTTTTTTGGGTCATCAGCTGACGATGCGATCCACTCACTTGATTTGAAAAGTGGTAAAGAAAAATGGGTTCACTTTACCGGTGCAGCGGTTCGTTTGCCTCCTACGATTGCGAGTGGGAATCTGTACTTCGGCTCGGATGATGGTTTTGCCTATTGCTGCGATAAAGCATCGGGTGAACTGATTTGGCGTACGAGAGCTGCAACCGGAAATCGGCATATCACCAGCAATCGTAAATTGATGTCGTTGTGGCCAGTTCGTACGGGTGTATTGGTGGAGGGGAAGCAAGCGGTCTTTGCTGGCTCACTCGTCCCATGGGAAAAATCGTACTTGTGCTCTGTTGATGCACTTTCTGGTGGCGTGGAAAGCGAGCAGGGGTTTCGTCGGGAACTCGCGAATGTGACGCTGCAGGGTGCACTACTATCGTCATCGAAAAAGTTGTTTGTGCCCCAAGGACGTGCCGCACCCCTCGCCTTTGACAGGAAAGATGGGACGCCACGTGGAAAAATCGGCGAGGCAGGCGGTGTCTTCTGCATCCTTTCGGAGGATGACATGCTTTTCGCTGGTCCGCCGCATCAAAAGGAAAAGGATGATCAGATACGCGTTGCCGATCTCGATTCGAATGCATCGGTAGCGTCGTTCACTGGAACTAATCGGATTTTAGTCGCAGGTGACCTTGCCTGGCTGGCAACTGATGGGAGGTTAAAATGCCTTGATCGCAGTCAAAATGTGCAAGCTCAGGATAAGATTCGAAAAATTCAGAATGACCTGAAAAAGAAAACGATCACTGCGGAGCAGGCAAAGCCGCTACTTCAAGAAGCTCAAAAACAATTGAAGGATGCGTGGCAGTGGGAAGTCGAATCAGATGTGCCATTCGACATGGTGAAGGCAGGTGACGCCGTAATCGTGGGGCTAAACGGCAGTGTGAGTGCTTACTCCGCGGTTGATGGGAAGCTGCTTTGGCAGGCGGATTTGGCTGGGACTGCACATGGCTTGGCAATCGTCGACGGGATGCTGATTGTCAGTACTGACCTCGGTCACATTCATGCTTTTGCCACAGTTGAATGAGTGCCAGTTCAGTGAGTGCCAGTTCAGTGAGTGCCAGTTCAGTGAGTGCCAG
>CAXGRW010000366.1:0-5705 GCA_964012125.1 uncultured Rhodopirellula sp. | reverse complement strand
AAGCTCTGTGATGATCGACGCTCTGTTAGCACAACAGGCAACGCTGGCATTCTATTCAGTATCTGTCTTGTTTGTTAAATCGTAGCATCGCAGTTCGACATCGTTCCGTAAATAAACTCGTCGATTCGCGAAGGCCGGGTGGGACCAAACCAATTTTCGGCCACCCACCTGATGGGTTGGAGTGATGACTTTGGCCCTGTCCTGTTCGCTGTAGCCCGTGGGATCCATGGTTGCGAGGATGATTTCGCCATGGTCGTTGATCAGGATGTAGCGGTTTTTGTAGGCGGTAAGACGCACGGTAAAGACGTTGCCCCATGAGATGGGGCGTTTCGAGGATGCAGGTTGGAACGTGTCCCACATTCGTTTTCCATCAGTCAGGCGAGCGCAGATGTATCGTCCACCGTTGCCGCAGCCATAGGCATAGCCATCTACGAGTTGAGCGGTGTTGTGTACCCCATCGATTCCGCTCCGCCGGTCTCCCTCCCATTCGATCCTTGCGTCTCGGCCATCTGCGTTCACCTTGATGAGGCAAGACTTGCCATTGAAACACATGATGAAAACTGAGTCATCAAAGACTTGCGGTGTCGCCACTGACATGGCATAGGTGGAGGGGAATCGGACTGACCAAAATGGCTTGCCAGTGGCAGGGTCCAGCCCATGTATGGCGTCACTGTCCCAAATCAAAAGTTGTCGGAGTCCGGCGACCCTGCGAATTACCGGCGCGCTGTACCCCGGTTCTGAAGCCGTAAGCGAACGCCATAATTCCTGCCCTGTACGTTTATCAAAGGCGACGCATCCTGACGATTCGCCACCTACGATGCAGATCAAGCGATCTTGATCGATAAGTGGTGGGGAGGCGAAGCCCCAGTTGGGAGTGGGGACGTTGTAATCCTGCTTGAAATCCTTTGCCCAGATCAAACTTCCGTCATTGATTCGAAGGCAACGAAGATCGCCTTCTGCTCCCACGGTATACACGCGGTCTTCGTCAATCGTGGGCGTTGCTCGAGGCCCAATCGCATAGGTGGTTACCGTTGAGTAAGGGCAGTCATATTCGTGTTGCCAGAGAGGTTGGCCGTCCGCTTCACGGAAGCAAAGAACACGTTCTTTACCCGGTAGCCGTTGGCGAACGAAGTTTTTGTTGCGAGGGATTTCTCCATCATGCAAGAATTTTTCTTTGCCCGATTTGGGGGCTACTACCCTATCCATCAAGACCACATAGCCCGACGCGACTGCCGGACCACTGTATCCACCGCCAATGGATTGTTTCCAAACCAGTTCTGGGCCGTTGGTGGGAAACTTGGGAGGGATCCTGTCTGCTGCCCATGTCCCATCTCGGTCTGATCCAAGCCACTGATGCCAATCGTCGGCCTGAATCACGGATGGCTGAAGAATCGAACTGATCAACAATAGTGCCAGGGTACATATCTGTGAATAACGGGGGAGCGATGAACAACGTGTGCGGCGTGACATGTTGACGATCCCAGAACAGACCGGGGTCATTCCCACTGTCTGACCGAGTGTGCTATGACCGAGTGCAATACTGCAGAATCCAAGACTGCCGCGTTCCTTCTTGAATCCAGCTTTCGCGGCGTTGATTTTCATGCTCAGATTTTTCATCTCTTGAGTTTAGCTTGTAGCTGTCGGCTCGTGCACCTCGCAACTGTTTCCACCGGTTGGGTGGAGAAATGCTTCTAAGATGGTACCGGTGGGAAAGCTCGATGGAGTTGGGGATGCGGCTTGATGCACGCGTGAAGGAACATGACAATGGTGTAGTTGAGCTCGCGTTGTGCCCATGTATTCTGGTTGACGCAAGCCCCAGTTGCTCGCCTTTGAGTCGTTTATCCTACCCTCCCACTCTGAGTGTTGTTGATGTCTCGTTGTTCCAGTTTGATGCTTGCGGTGGTTTTGCTGACGCCTTTTTGCTCGCAAGGGAATGCTGAAAACTGGCCGGGTTGGCGTGGGCTGCGCGGTGATGGGACCAGCCTCGAGACGAATGTGCCCACTGAGTGGGACGGAGACAGTGGCAAAAACATTCGCTGGAAAGTAGCGGTTCCTGGATCAGGTTACTCCTCTCCTGTCATTCATGGGGACCGGATTTTCCTGACCTCCTGTGACGAGAGTGAGCAAACGCGATTGCTGCACTGCGTGCATCGTGAGTCGGGAGAATTGCTTTGGACTCGCGAGGTATTGGAGTCGCCCCTGGAAGGGGTGCACAAACTTAATGGTCGTGCCTCGGGTACGCCTGCAACGGATGGTGAATGGGTGTTTGTGACGTTCTTTCGCACTGATGCGACCAGTGGTGAACGCGGTGAGCCGGGTGAAATGTTGGTGGGGGCATTTGATTATGAGGGCAACCAGAAGTGGTTGGTGACGGTGGGGGCTTTCTCAAGTATTCACGGATATTGCACCAGCCCTGTGTTGTATCGTGATCTGGTTCTGGTCAATGGTGATCACGATGGCGAATCGTATCTGGCTGCCTTGGATAAGAAGTCAGGCGAAGTGGTTTGGAAGACGCCACGAGTTCATCAGACACGAAGCTATGTGACACCTTTGTTGCGTGAGGTGCAGGGGAAAATGCAAGCCGTCATGGCGGGTAGCAAGTGTGTGGCCGGATTTGATCCGATCAGCGGAAAGCGGTTGTGGTGGGTTGAGGGGCCAACCGAGCAATTCGTGGCTTCGATGGTTCACGACAGCAGTCATTTTTATCTAACCGCTGGTTTTCCTACCTACCACGTGATGGCCATTCGTCATGGCGGTCAGCAAGATGTGACGGAATCGCATGTGTCCTGGCATGTGAACGATGCCAAGAGCTATGTGCCATCACCGGTGCTGGCAAACGACTTGCTCTTTGTCGCAGATGATCGCGGGATTGCTCATTGTTTTGATCCTGCCGATGGTGAGCATTTGTGGCGCGAGCGTTTGGGGCCGCATTTCAGTGCGTCTTTGATCACAGCGGAGGGTTTGGTGTATTTCACTGCTGATGACGGTGCGACCACCCTCATGCGTGCTGCTCGTGAACCCATTGTGTTGCGTGTCAATGAACTGGGTGAACGGGTTTACGCGTCTCCTGCCATTTCACACGGTGAGTTGTTCTTGCGGGGAACGGATCACCTTTTTTGTATCAGCGAAAAGTGAGAATGGTTGACTGTCAGCCTGCTTTGCTGTGTTGCGTCATTTGATCTTGGCTTGGCGGCTAAGACGCTTTGACTCGCGTTCCCAGATCGTCGTGAGTTCAGCAAGCTTGTCTGGTTGTTGCCTGGTCAAGTCGACAAGCTCCAGTGGGTCCACTTTCAGGTTGTAAAGTTCCCAAGTTTTTTTCCGCTCGCGGACAATTTTCCAATTTCCGTGCCGTAATGCTGAACCACGCGCGTGATCAAAGAATAAAGTTCGTTCGTGTTCCAGTTCGCCATCGAATGCTGCTGCTAACGATTTTCCATCTTGAGGAATGATTGGCTTTGTGGTGTTCCGATCTCGATTTTCATTCTTTTGGGTCACTTCAAGTATCGTGGGTACGATATCGACGAGGTGGGAAACCGCAGGAACCAATCGCCCGGGAGACTCAATTCCCGCAGGCCAGTGGGCGATCATCGGCGTTCGGATTCCACCTTCGTGATCAAACTGCTTGAACATCCGGAATGGGGTGTTTGACGCATTGGCCCATCCGTAGCCGTAGCTTTGGTAGGTGTCTTCTGGGCCCGGCATGATGGACGGAAGATTGCCGGGACGCATCGGACGCCCGTCACGCGTTTTTTTAGGCAAGTAGTCACCTTTGCGATCCGCACCATATTCCACGTGGCAACCGCCATTGTCGATCGTGAACAGGATCAGTGTGTTTTCGAGTTTTCCAGTGTTCTTGAGTGTCTGGATGATTTGCCCAATGCCACGATCCATTGCTGTCACTTGAGCAGCGTAGACTTCCATTCGCCGCTGTTGCCAAGATTGGTTGTTTTCATTCTTCCAGCTGGAAACCTGCGGATGACGAGGTGATAGTTCACTGTCTGGTTTCAGGATGCCAAGCTGTTTCATTTTCTGCAGTCGTTGTTCTCGCAGTTTGTCCCAGCCCATGGAATACTTGCCATGATACGGCTCGATGTCTGCTGGCTTGGCATGTAGTGGCCAGTGGGCGGCAGTGTAAGCAACGTACAAAAATAAGGGTTGGTCGTCCGGAGTGGCACGAATCATTCGCGTGGCTTCCGAGCTGATAGCATCAGTGATGTAATAGTCGGGGGCGTTATCAGCCTCGTCTTCCACGTTCTTGCGATTGCGATGCAAGTAAGCAGGTGCGTAAAAACTGGCGGCTCCACCGAGGATGCCATAAAAGTCGTCGAAGCCGCGGTCGTTCGGGAAAGTACGGTAGGGCTTGCCTGCCAAGTGCCACTTGCCCGACATCGCTGTTCGATAGCCATCTGGCCGTAAGCGTTCAGGCAGGGTGGTGCAGTGTGGGTGCAGGCTGCCGTTGATCATGGATGTTTTGTGGTACACCCCGGTCAGCATGGCCGCACGGGAAACCCAGCACATGTTCTCGCTGTAGAAATTGGTGAAGCGGAGGCCATCGTATGCCAACTGATCAAGATGGGGCGTTTTGATCTCACCACCAAAACAACCCAGGTCCGAATAGCCCATGTCATCGGACATGATGACCAGCACATTCGGCGGTTGTGAATGCTGGCTCTCAGTCGTGGTTTCTGCGGCATGTGATTTGGTGCCCAGCCAAGGAACTGTCACTATGCCAAGTGAAAGCAAGATACAGGCCAAGGTTGTTGGGTGATTCATGACACAAATCGAAATTTTGCGGAGTCTGATGTACGGGTTACTGAACACACGGCAATTGAGGTAGGCGATAAAAGAAAAATGTTGAGTACATAGTGATTGAGGCAGGGATGCTGATGGACCTGAGAAAGAGTTCTCAGGTAACTGGAATGCGGGCTGACTCATGGTTGGTTCAATTCTACCGGGATGGTAGGAGTCGCACCCGCCTGTGAGCAGACGTAGGCTGACACTTGGCAGGCCCAATGATGCAGGTCGGTCAAATTCATGTTGCTGAGCATGCCGAGGACGATTGCAGCCGTAAAGGAGTCGCCTGCGCCAACCGTATCGACGACTTCTGTTGAGATCGAGGGAAGTTGACTCGTTTCCGTCTTTTGAGCCGCTTCGGTTTGATGCACCAGGATTGAATCCTGTGCTCCCCGGGTCAGGGCAACGAGTTTCAAATCAAAGCGTTTTTGTAGCTGCAGCATGATGCTGTGATCGTCACCACTCATGTCAAAAATTCTGGACAGCACTGGTAATTCATCTTCATTGCACTTCAGGATGTTTGCCATCGGAAGTGATTCTTTCAGGATTGATTCGTTCCAGAAGGGTGATCTGAGGTTAATGTCGAGGACCCGCAGGCATTCGGAATTCGTGGTGGATACGAACTTCTGGATAACCTTCTGCGAGGCTGGTGAACGCTGTCCCAGCGTTCCCCAGCAGACTGCGTCAGTCGCGGTTGCTAGCGTTTTCCAGTCCTCGGACCATTCAAGGTTATCCCACGCTGTGTCGGATGCGAACTCATAGCTTGCGCAGCCATGTTGATCGATGGTCACATTGACTTGCCCCGTTGCTTTGGCGTTTTGCTGAATTGCATCAATGCAAACAAGGTGTTCGTTGAGTGATCGAATTGCCTGCTCTCCAAGAGAGTCGCTGCCGACAGCACTCAGCATGTA
>CAXGRW010000365.1:0-5722 GCA_964012125.1 uncultured Rhodopirellula sp. | reverse complement strand
GCGCACGCTGCTGAGAAGAGGGAAATAACGAGTCGGAAAATCAACGGGATCACGAAAATTGATCTGGTTTGGGAAAAGCTAACGGCTGTACTGAATTTATCAGCGACGATGTGCCGATACTAAAACACGGAAAGTGTCTGTGGAAAAGTGCATGCGCACGGAGTCTATGGAAATATGTATGCGCACGGAGGCGCACCAACATGATTTTTTGGATCGTAAAACTTGTCAACAGCTTGCGGCGGGCAATCGAGGGCCGTAGATACCCGCACCAACTCGCGTGGGCAGTTGCGTTGGGGCTGCTGCTGGGTGTCGTACCGCACGGGAATTTGCTTGCATTTGTACTCGTGATTCTTGTTCTGTCGCTGAAGATCAATCATGCAATGGCAGGCCTGACAGCTGTATGCGTCACGTTTCTTGCGGTCAAACTCGATCCCTACTCGCACGAAGTCGGCAACTTCGTTCTAACTCATCCCCAACTGCAGCAAACCGCCCAAACGGCATGGAACCTTCCCCTCATTCCGTGGACTGACCTCAACAACACGATCGTAATGGGCAGTTTCCTGATTGGATTGACTTCGGTCATTCCAATTTTCCTGATTACCTATCCCATTTTTCGTCTTGTCGCGCCGACCCAAACTGGCGCTGAGAAGAGCAGCAAGACACCACCTGTGCCAGCAAGGTCCAAGCATCAAACGAGTCCGCACCAAGTGGTTTTGATCGACCGTGGGCACACTTTGCCAAATCAACCTAACCACTCTTCGCCGCCCAATCCTGCATCCAGGCCAAACGTCTCCCAACCAACACCAAAACAAACTGCCGGCGGTGTTTTAAAGGGACAGGCCAATGAATCAGTTGACTTCACCGAAATTGAATCGGAGCCTACAGAAGAGCCGCAGATTGCAATTGAAACACGCATCGATGTCGTTCGAATGACAGATCACCGCGGTGCAGAAGAAGAAACAGCAATGACTGAGGCAAAGAAAAGTGATTCGGAACCAATGGACGAAGCATTGAATTACTTGCTTCGCCAATTGCGTGACTCTCAGCAAAGGAAAGCAGCATGATCCGCTGGCGATTTGTATTGACACGGCTTTTGATTGTCATTGCGGTCTTGGCTCTCTTACGTTGGGGAATGGGGCCAGTTGCCCAGTACGTCACCGTACGTGGTCTGGAAACTGCAACAGGTTCTAAAGTTGACATCAAGAATACTCAGGTCGGCCTGTTCCCGCCGAGCATCCATTTTTCTGACGTGCGCGTGACGGACCCAAGAGATGGTAAGGAGATGCGAGATGCATTTCGAGCAAGGTCCATTGAGCTTGTCATGGACGGCGATGCTTTGCTTCGCCGCCGCTGGGTTGCAAAAGAGGGCATCATCTCGGGAATAGAGATTGGGGCACAACGTAAAACAAGCGGACGGCTCAGTCGCCTGGAGACAGTTGAGTCTGACAACAGCAACGGTCCATCGCTCGACCAGTTGATTGGGGCAACGACCAGTCGCCTCACGGACGAAGCCAAAACAGTATTAGTGGACCTCGAAACGGTGAAATGCAGTCAGCAAATCCGATCAAAATGGGAAGCTGAGTACAAAGCTCTTGTGATCCGCGCGAGGAATTTGGAGGAACAGATTCGAGGCGTTCGAGACCAGGCCCGGGTGGTTGAAAATCCACTACGTGATCTTCCGGAACTGCAACGAACTTTGGCGCGTGCTCGAGATGCAAGGTCAGAGTTAAGTAGCGTGCATCGTGCGATTGATTCGCTGCCAAGTAGACTCCAAGCGGATCTTGTACGCCTCGACCAGGCAAAACAAATCGACTTGGCCAAATTAGATCAATATGTGCCGGGAGATCGCGCGTCATCGGGCGATCTGGGAATCGAGATGCTGGGTGATGCCGTACGCGAACAGATCCAACAGATACGTTCGTATATGGATGGTGGACGTACCTTGGCGAACTACACCGTTGTGGCTCCGGAAAGCGTACGCATCCGCGGCGTCGACCACGACCTCACCACACAGGCTGCACCGGGATTGCTGGTGCGTCACTGCGAAGTAAGCGGCTCGCTGCGGGCTGGTGGCCAACGCTACCAGATGAAAGGCTTTCTGAAGAACCTGACACCGAATCCAGAAAAACTTGATAAGCCAACTCGAGTCAGCCTACGCCTGGAGGGTCCGGAAGTCATCCGCGCCGAATACGTTCGAGATCGCCGACAGGACGCCAAGGTGGATCTCTTGACCCTGCATTGGCCGGAAATCAACGCCGAACCACTTCGCATCGGTAAAGACGGGGAAACTTCGATTCAAATCACCGGTGGGCAACGCGAGCTATGGGTCCAAATCAAGACCGAGGGCGACCAACTGGAAGGACGTCTCGTCAGCAAACAAACCGGAGTTTCATTGGACCTCAGTACACCTGAAAAATTTGCCAACTCAGCTGCTGCGGAATCCTTGCGTAAGAGCCTGTCCTTTGTAGATCGGATTGAAATGGACGCAAAGTTCTCTGGAACTTGGCGAGACCTTGACCTCAATCTGACGTCGAACCTCGGCCAAGTGCTACGTCGTGCGGGTGAAGACGCGATCGCCCAACAGGTCGCTGACTCAAAGCGTCAACTGGCTGCGACCATTCGCCAAGAACACACCAACCAGTCTCTTGCCTTGCAGCAATGGTTAGGTTCTCGACAGAATGAGGCTCAGTCACTTCTCGCAAATGCGGAGAAGTTCATCGATGAAATGGGCCGGAAGGTGCAAAATGAAGTCGGCGATGCGGATGCTTATCTTGGCAAACTTCGCGGAGCTATTCGCGGCAAGCTACGGTAGCCCCAAGATACTCGGAGACACAACCTGCATGCGTCAAAACGGGAACTGATGTTCGCCGTCAACTCCTAGAGGCAGCATTTCTGCGGCAAGGACTGCGGCCATCGGGATGACCCCGTAGACATGCGGAAAAAGTGCCCCAGCACGTGATTCTTCCCACTGCAGAGACTCTTTCAAGCTGCTGCTATCGATAATGACCAGCATCAGGTCTTCGCGTCCAGAAAAATAAACTCGAGCAGTCTCTTTCACCTGCTCAGCAGACGACAGGTGGATGAATCCATCCGTCAGATCGATGCCAAACCCTGCCAACGCCTGTGCCTCAAGCACCTGTAACCATTCTTGCTGGGACAGGATCTTATAAAGTGGTTGTGACATACCAATTCTTTCTGTTTATCTTCAGCCAAGCTAAGAAGCGTCAGTGAGTTGAAAACGGTAAATTGAGCGTACCAGCGGGAAGATTTTGTTAACAGTAGCGATACGAGCACACGTCTCTCGGGGCGCGAGAAACCTCCCCATGAGTTCTCACTCGGAACGCGGTTCACGTCCCCACAGCGTCCTCACAAAAAAGTCGGATTGACGCCGACGTGCGTACGGATGGCCGGCAGCACCATGCCCCGCTCCAGGCACAATCAACTGAACGAAATCTTTGTTCGCCTTAATGAGCGCATCGACGACTTGCATGGTGCTTGCTGGGTCAACGTTTCGATCCAACTCGCCCCAGATCAACATCAGATCACCTTGCAAGCGATGAGCCTGCGTGACGTTGGACTGGTCCTCATAATGCGGGCCAATGGGCCACCCCATCCATTGCTCATTCCACCAAATTTTGTCCACCCGATTGTCGTGGCAACCGCAGTCCGCCACGGCAGCATGGTAGAAATCTCCATGGGCAAGCAGAGCTCGCATGGCGCTCTGTCCACCTGCGGACCCACCCCACACACCAACCCGCTCAAGATTCATTTCCGGTCGACTCTTCGCGGCCGCCCGAATCCATTCAATTCGGTCAGGAAACCCGCTGTCGCCGAGGTTCTTCCAGCATACGTCATGAAATGCCTTGCTACGATTACTCGTCCCCATTCCATCCATTTTGACAACAACGAATCCCAACTCTGCCATCGCATACAACCCGGTATGCAAGCCGAATGATTTAGGAACAAAGGACGAGTGCGGCCCAGCATAGATCTGTTCCAGCACGGGATATTTTTTCTTGGCATCAAAATTCGTTGGCCGGACAATGATGCCATAAATATCCGTTTCACCATCCCTTCCTTTAGCCACAAACCGCTCTGGTGGTTGCCAGCCCGTCGAGACCAATTGACTCATATCCCCGTGCTCCAAAGTACAAAGCTCGCGTCCAGTCATTGCATCCCGCAACACCGTGACCGTTGGCATATCGACACGGGAATAACGATCCAACAAGTATCTTCGGTCGGGTGAATACTCCCACGTGTGATCTCCATCTCCCGCTGTCAATCTGACCATTTCACCGGTATCCAACTCGACACGAATCAGATGGCGATAATAGGGATCCTGTCCGGCATCCAACCCAGAGACTTCTAATTCAATCGCCCTCGTTTGTGAATCGAAACGCTGCACTTTCCTCACGACCCAATCACCTTGAGTCAGAGGACGTTTGACACTCCCGGTAGATGCATCAAGCAGATACAGGTGGTTCCAACCGCTGCGTTCACTCATCCAAATCAATTCATTGGTTTCGTTTAAACGACGCAGATACGATTTACCTGAATAGCAGATAAACGTATCAGTTCGTTCGTCAATCGTCAGAGTTGGCTTTGCCGTCGCGGCATCGACAGTAACCAGAGACAAACGCTGGTGCCCACGCTGATTATGCAGAAAGGAAAATGAGCGACTATCCGGATTCCAAGCGAAGTCACGGGTGCTGTATGGATTTAAAAAGTCAGCGTTATCGATTACTCGCGGTTTCCAATTCTCTGCCAATGAGAACAAAACAGGGCGTCGTTGATCGATCCGATCACCAGGTTTGGCGTAGGACATTGTCAGTAGTTTCGCGTGAATCGAGTCACGCGGTGCCGATTCGATCAGGTGAATCGTGCGTTTTAACCCCGGGGACAAACGCATCACAGCAAAGTGTTTCGAATCAGGCGACCACCAAACTTGCCCTTGGTAAAGATTCTCTGCATCGCCGTCATCTGTGATCTTTCGATCCTTGCCAGTGTCCAGATCTCGCAGCCACAGATTCGCGTCGCGAAACGCCACCGACCACTTCTGATCGGGTGAGAGATTCGGACCGTTGTATCGTCGCTCGGCGTTGGAAGACTTGCCTTCAACCTTGGCCTTGGTTTTCGCCGGAGTATTCTTCTTGGCTGCAGGTGGGCTTGTTGCTTGATCGACAATCGCCAATTCCTCATCATCAGCCGCAACGAATACGGCCACATCACGGCCACCGAGATCTTTCAATAACCATGAGTCTCCAACGAAGGTCGATATTTTGTATTCACTGCCCGAAGCGACCGAAGCGTACCGTTTCAACTCACCATTCGATCTGACCCAGTAGACTTCCAAATCTTTTGTTAAACGGTTTACAAATCGAATGGGGGTCCGCTCTCCCTGACTGTTGCTCCGCACCAGACGTGTTTCTGCTGGCAACCCCTCGGTTGCGCCCGTGTCTTCCGATGTTGCTGCGGAAATTAACTCCGAGCCCGGTAAACTCAAACTCCAACTCCGCCCCCCGTATCGAAACGAGCAACTTTCAGCGTCTGGCGCAATCGTGAACTCGGCGAGCCTCGCCTTTGTCACGTCAACTCTCCGTTTCAACTGGCTTGAAAGAACTTCGCTCACCTTCTCATGATCGAAAGCCAACTCTCGTTTTCCAACTTCAGCATCGACCAACACATACTCAAACGAGTCACCGCTGGTTTGAACGCGATACCA
>CAXGRW010000364.1:0-5723 GCA_964012125.1 uncultured Rhodopirellula sp. | reverse complement strand
TGCATCTGCCAGATATTTTGTAATCTGCGCAAGAATCCCAACTAATGAGAAATCGAGCTTCCCAGCAACTCGCATGCACATCCAATCAGCCTCGGCTTCTACATGGTCAGGCACGATAGATTCACGACACACAACGGACAGTTCATCGGGGGTCCAGTTCAACGATACAAACTGTTGCTTTCCGGAATCGTTTGGCAGCGCCCACTGCGGTAGCGATTCATCTGCCGCAAGACGACAAACCGCATACCGGTCCGGTAGAAACTCAAAACTAAACATCAGTGACTGTCTTGAAGCTCTTTGTCTGCAGGGATGACCTTTGTCTGCAGGGATGACCTTTGTCTGCAAGAAGTTTGCCAGAGCGACCGCATCATCAGTACCAATCCTGATTTTACGACCTTCCCGATACCAAACATCCACACAGTCATATCCCCACAGATTCCAAACCCACCCTCCACTCGGACTCATATGAATGCCCCAACCATCCATGATGGTGGATCTGGCTTGCTCCACTTTCTCGACTTCGCTGTACTGCAAACGGCGTTTGAATAACGACAAAGGCCCGAACGCAATTAGCAACTCGGTACCCTCATCGCTTACCGCCAAATCACGAAAGCATAATGCGAGAAACAGCATGAAGGCACCGCTACTGTACATCGCTACCTGCGCAACAATCACGTCTATGAAAACCGATCCAGCCAAGGTGCCGACCCCGATTACCAACAATAACAGATAGGTCGGCGCAGACTGCGTGTGGTCATAGAGCATGAAAGCCTCACCAGTGTGTACAAGCAAATTCCGAAAATTGATCGGGCACTGCACAATCTAACAGAGTTTAAGTCAGCATTTCCAGAAACGGTCACTTAAATTGTCAACAGCATTCCAATACCAAACAACGCCTGATCACGGGCATAAACTTGCGGAAGCACAGTAATATCAACAAGTATCGGTAATTGATTGATTTTTAGATTCACCAGGCCCGTGATTTCCAAGCATGTCGGCCATCCAAATCCAGCCCAGTCAGTTTCTTGAGTTTCAGTTGAATTCCCACAACGGGCGAGGCAGAGTAATCTACTGCGAAAGAACTTTCCAAACCGCATCCCCTATTTGCATCAGCCCCCCTGTTAGACGGTATTTTCGACATGGAAATGGAATTGCGCCTATCCAATGACTCGCCACTGCTGCCAAGTGTTCAAGCCTTCATTCGTTCGACCCTCAATGAAGTTGGCCTTGCCGACACAACGGTTACCGGGCTGGAACAACTAGTTGGTGAAGTGATTACGCACACCGTCGACCACGCCTATCCCAATGGGGAACAGGGCGCGATCATTATCAAAGTCACCGAGTCGAACGGTAAATTTGAACTCACCATCTGCGACGACGGTGTGCCACAAGACATCCAGAAACTTGAGGCAGAATTAATCCAAGGTCCCATCGACCTGCCCAGCTTACGAAATGCGATCAACACAGGAATCCTCGATGAAATGCATTGGTCCGCCCTGGGTCCAAATGGGAAAGCCCTGCATTTGATCAAATGGCTCCACGACAAGTCTGTCCGAGACAGTGACTCGAAACAAATCAGCAAAGATGAACCATTAGCACCTGAACAAGAATACGACGTTCGAAGGTCGCGACCCGATGAAGCGTTGCAAATCTCACAATTGATTTACCGAATCTATGGTAATACATACTTCAACGAAGACCTGTATTACCCTGAACGAGTTGCGACTCAGCATGCCAATGGCAAAGTCCTGTCAATTGTTGCCGCTGACCAAGAAGGTTACCTGGCAGGTCATTGTGCTTTGGAGTTCAATGATGCAGGCCCGGTGGCGGAAGTCGGCCAAGCAGCAGTTGATCCCCGCCATCGCGGCAGAGGGCTTTTGAACCAAATGAAGGACGCGTTGGATAAGGAAGCCCAACAAATGGGGCTTGCAGGCTGGTATGCAGATTCTGTGACGGTCCATATCTACACTCAAAAATCGAATGCTCACCATGGCGGTCACATCTGTGGTGTTGGCTTGGGCGTCTCACCAAAAAACGAGTCATTTGGGGGCATCGCTGAAGAACTCGCACAACGCGTGAGTTGTGTGATTTATTTCCACTGGGTCACGGAACCTGCTGAACGTCAAATTTTTATTACAGAACGACACCAACAGATTGTATCGGAGATCTACGAAAATCTCGGATGCCCTGTGCAATTCGGTACTGCCGCACCGACGAAGCAGGCACACGGAACACTGTCCATCAAGGTAAACCCGCGGGCACACTTTGCAGCAATCCATGTAACAACACTTGGCAAGGATACCGTTCAAAATATCCGACGGGCAGCTAGAGAGCTTATCGAACTGTCACATGTGGAAGCTCTTGTGGTGGAATTGCCACTGGAAAACCCTGGTACCCCAGAAGCATGCGAAGCGTTGGAGCAACATGGCTTTGGCTTTACTGGTATCGGACCACACTTCATGACGGGTGGTGACGTGATCAAACTGGAATACCTGGTTGAGCCACTGGAAAAAGAGCCTATCAAATTGTTCGAACCGTTCGCTGACCGTTTGGTCGACTATGCTTTGAACGAGCAAAAACGCGTTCGCGAATCTATGTGAAACGCCATGTCGTA
The DNA here is from genome assembly GCA_964012125.1 of uncultured Rhodopirellula sp. GTDB lineage: Bacteria > Planctomycetota > Planctomycetia > Pirellulales > Pirellulaceae > Rubripirellula. Next base: position 3,109 of record CAXGRW010000364.1, on the reverse strand, counting down.
TCGACATGAACCTGATGCTGTTGTGCTACCAGCAGCAGGTGCCGTCATTCTCACTCAGCAACCAAATCAACAAACTCGGTAACCTCAGAAACTTGGCAATGCAAAACATTACCACCGACCGGCCAACCTTTGTCACGCACTTAGAATGTGGCAAGACAGAAACTCATTATGCAGCGGACGAGTTGCATGGGTTATCCGAAGTGGGGAGTCCTTTAATCGTACGATACGATTTGCAGGGTATATCAAAAGCAGTGAGTAAAGACGAGCTGCAGTCCCGACCCGCAGACCTCTGGCGATATAGGGAATTCTTGCCGGTACGTCACACCAGCAACATTGTGAGCCTAGGCGAGATCATGACTCCTTTGGTCGAACTTACCAGTTTGCAAACTGGTCGAGGACGTTTGATCGTAAAGGATGAGGGTCGGTTACCTACTGGCTCATTCAAAGCACGAGGTCTCTGCATGGCTGTTTCGATGGCCAAGGAACTGGGTGTTACCAAACTGGCGATGCCAACCAACGGGAACGCGGGTGCGGCCATGGCTGCTTATGCCAGCCGCGCGGGAATGGAAACCTATATTTTCTGCCCGGACGACACACCAGAAATCAACGTCAGGGAAATTGCGGCGCAAGGCGGGAAAGTATGGCGAGTCAATGGATTGATTAACGACTGCGGTAAGCTGGTCGGAGCGGGCAAAGAAATCCACCATTGGTTCGATTGCTCCACTCTCAAGGAACCGTACCGAATCGAAGGCAAGAAAACGATGGGACTGGAACTGGCTGACCAATTCGATTGGGAACTCCCTGACGTGATTTTCTATCCCACTGGTGGGGGCACTGGATTGATTGGGATGTGGAAAGCGTTTCAGGAACTCAAAGCAATGGGTTGGATTAACGGCCGTTTACCTCGAATGGTCGCCGTTCAGGCGACCGGCTGTGCTCCGATTGTGAAAGCCTATGACGAACAGAAGCAGCACGCTGAACTATGGCAGGATGCACACACAGTAGCCGCTGGAATCCGTGTCCCAGCAGCCATCGGTGATTTTCTGATCCTAAATGCGGTCCGCGAAAGTGACGGATTTGCAACAGCTGTTACCGATGAGGCAATTCTGATCGCCCGCGATGAGGCTTCCAGAAAAGAAGGACTGCTGATGTGCCCAGAGGGAGCCGCAACGCTCGCGGCATATCAACAGGAATTGGAATCAGGAAGAGTGTCAGCTGATGAAACTTGTGTCCTGTTCAACTGTGCCACGGGCCTCAAATATCCATTGCCCGCCATGGAAGCACGCATCGACTTGAACGAACCTGTCGATTTCGAACCCCTGTAGGCTCAAAGCAGAATCTCGCTCACGAACCACTGCTTTTTTGGATCAGCCAACGCAATCTGTTAGCCTTACTCAATCAGTCCATGATTGTCACCGTCCACAACGGTCCATGAATGGGATTGAATTGCAAACAAGTCCTCGCATGATCATCCCATGATTCCCGCTTTCATTTTCGTCGCTATCCTGCTGCTCCTCGGCGTTGGATTACGACTGAGGTTCTCTATCTTCCGCTGGTTGTACATCCCCGCTTCGGTGCTGGCGGGAATGCTTGGCCTGCTGATTACCCAAATCGACTTCAGTGCGACCATTACAGCACACACCAGTGACTGGACCGAAACGCTAAAGGGTTGGCCTGGCTTCCTGATCGCGGTGATCTTCGCCGGAATGCTGCTGGAACGTAAACCCGCACCCTGGCGCAAAAGCATTTCACGTGTGGGCCGGCAGGGACTGATGGTGTGGGTCATCGTGCTTGGTGAAACCGCCATCGGATTGATTGCAACGTGGCTGCTGATCAAACCGTTTTTTGATGTACCCCATTCCATCGGAACACTTATCGAGACTGGCTTTGCGGGCGGGCATGGGACGGCAGCAGCGATGGGTCAAGTCTTTAAACATCCAACAATTCAACTCGACAGTGGATTGGATCTCGGAATTCTGATGGCCACCTGCGGCCTGCTCTACGGATTGATTTCAGGTATTTTCTGGATCAACATCGCCGTGAGGCGAGGATGGGTTGGAAAGCAAGACACCAAACCAGCGAAGATTAACAGTGAAAACCGTGACCCAGAAGGTAAAGACTCGTCCGCGCCGAAAGCTCGACCCATTATCGGCTATGCACGAATTGGCAAGGAAACGATTGATCCACTGCTGCTACAGGTGCTGTGGTTAGCGATCGCTTTTGGCATTGGCCTAGCGCTCCAAAGTGTCGTGACATCATCCATTGGATTTATCGAAAATCTTGGCGATATGGCAACCACGGTCACCAAGGGTGAAGAACAACTCTCACAGCGAATGACACTCGAAAGCATTGCTGGCAGCTTTCCTCTCTTCATCTACACGCTGTTTGGTGGATGGATCGTACGCGCCACCCTGGGTTTGCTCGGCTATGAGAACGCCATCGATCGGGACACTATCAATCGGCTGACATCAACAGCGATGGATATTTTGATTGTTTCTGCCATCACCACATTGAACATCACCGCAGTGAGCACGTTGATTATCCCGTTCGCAATCCTGTTTCTATTCGGTGCCGCGTGGACGGGATTCTGCCTCATGATTCTGGCTCGCAAAATGTTACCGGCGGAGCACTGGTTCGAATTGGGGCTGATCAACTACGGCATGTCGACCGGCACCACTGCAACCGGTTTCGTGCTACTGCGATTAGTCGACCCGGAACTAGAATCAGGTGCTGCAGAAGATTATGCCTTGGCGGCTCCCCTATCTTCGCCCTTTATCGGTGGAGGCATGATCACAGTGGCGATGCCACTACTGGTTCTGGAGCGAGTTCCCCTTGCAGTGACAGCGATGACCGTTGCGCTGCTCGTTGCGGTTCTGATTGGAATCGGCCAACGATGGAATCGCCGCACTGCGTCAAGCCAGAGCCTCGATACAACGAATGGCTCCATCGACAATACTTCCCGATGAGTAGTTAGTGGTCGAACTTAGTGGTCGAAGTGTAGCCAATTCACCATCAAAGCTGATTCCACAGATGGACGACCAACCTCCAACACGAAGTCCAACCATTACTTGGTCGCGACCATGGAAAGACGACATCTGGTTTTATGCGG
>CAXGRW010000363.1:0-5732 GCA_964012125.1 uncultured Rhodopirellula sp. | reverse complement strand
TGCGATGACGCACTGAGCTGTGTATGCGATGACGCACTGAGCTGTGTATGCGATGACGCACTGAGCTGTGTATGCGATGGCTCACTGAACTGTGTATGCGATGACGCAATTAAGCAAGCGAATCGGGTAGCAAACAAGTCTGTAACGCACAAACGAGCATACCATTCATCAGGCAGCTTCGATGGTTGGCGTATCCTTATCTCCCACCATCACGTTCACGGCGACCACAGCCAGAAACAGTAGCGCACCGCCAATGTCGAGTGCGAGCCCAACCTCTGTCTCACCGATTTGCGAGATTGGAGCCAACAACAGACCTGCCGACACAAACATGCCTGCACGCTCCAGCAATCCCAGCGTCCTCCGGAAATACCCAGCAAGTCCTGTTGCAAGGGCAAGAATTCCGATCGTGGCCGCCAAGACCGCATGAAGAACCGCAGCCGCTGTCAATTCACCTCCCACAGGAGCCAGCAAGCACAGCGCGGGTCGGTACACAAACATGAAGGGGAGTGTGAAGCCTACCAACGAAAAACGGAAGGCAGCAAGCGAGGTTTTCATCATCGGGGCCTGCGCGATTGACGCACTCGCGTACCCTGCCAAGGCAACAGGCGGTGTCACCATCGACATCATGCCAAAGTAAAAAATGAATAAGTGGGCAACCAGTGGCAACACGCCCAACTCGCCCAACAAAGAACCCATCAATGTCGCCATCAGCAGGTAACAGACGACCGAGGGAACTCCCATACCCAAAATCAAAGAACAAACCATGATCCCCAGCAGCGCGAGAAACAGATTTGTCTCAACAACGCCTTTGATCGTCGCGCTGAAGTCGGTGGCGATTCCAGTCTGCTGAACGATACCGATGATAATTCCGACACAAGCACTGGCGGCAACAAGAGCAACGCCGTTCTTCGCGGACTTGGTCATCGACGAAATGATTTCTGGACGCCAACCGGGCATCGCCATACCAACGATTAACAACCCAAACATTCCCAACAGCATTGAGTCCAAGAACGAATTAATAATCAACAGGATCGACATTGCACTGGTGCGTGGGTCGATCCAGCCTGTGGGCACAAAACGTTCAAGAATTAATGGAAAATGCTCTCGTACCAGGATGCAAGCCTGAGACGCAACAACGACAGCACAAAAGACGATCATTGCCAGCCACCGTTCCCGGTTGGAAATCTTGAGTTCGCGACGAAAAATCGCAAACACAAGAATGACTGCCAATGCCCCAGTAACGCTTCGGAACGGTGAAAAACCGAAAATCAAGAGCCCGACCAGAGTTCCCAAAGCGGCAAAAAATACAGTTGCCTCAAACCCCTTTAGCTTCTTTTCACTGAGTGCTTCTGCACTCAATTTCTCAGTACCCAGCCGACGTGAGTAAAGAAAGACAAGCACCAAAATTGAAAAGTAATACAGGATGGCCGGCAGAATAGCGGCTTTCATGATTTCCAAAAACGTAACCTGCGGCTGCACCAGTTCCAACATCATGTAGGCCCCCGCACCCATCACCGGCGGCACAAGTGCGCCCCCGGCTGCGGCTGCGGCGGTAATGCCCCCCGCAATGTGATTTGGAAACTTCGCGCTTCGCATCATGGGAATGGTAAACGTTCCCGTCGTCACAGCGTTGGCGACCGCACTGCCGGACAATGATCCCATCAGGCCACTTGCCATGACCGAAACCATCGCCGGGCCGCCTCGAATACGTCCAAAGGTCTTGGTGGCAAAGTCAATGATGAACTGAGTCGCTCCAGACATCTCAAGAAACGCACCAAACACGACAAACAGAAAGACGTACTTGAACATCACCGAAGCCGCAGGACCAAACACGCCCAGCGACTGCAAAAACGTCGTGCTTACAATATCTTTCAAACTTTGACCGGCATGCGGCAACATCCAGTCGGGCAACACAGGCCAATCGTAACGAAAGCTGGCGTAGCAATAATACGAGTGGGCAACAAACGCCAAAGCCAGCAGCGGGACAATGATTCCAATGCTACGACGAGTCGCTTCAAGCACCAGGATGACACCCACCAACCCGACGGCAAAATCCATCCCGGTTTCGCCTCCAGCACGGTCCCCTAGAGAGATCCCGTCTCCCCAGAAACTACTGAAAATCGGTTGTGTCTGTACGATCACATACATACAACACGCTGCCGCCGAGATCGCCAAAACGATGTCGACGAACCGCAAAGCTCTGACTCCAGCCAACCGTTTGTGAACTGGAAACGTGAGGTAACACAGAGCGAGCCCCAAGCCTACGAATACAGCCAACGCGGACTGTGGCTGCAACGTGTTGTAATTGACTTCAAACAGCGTAAACAGGCACAGCAAAACCCCCAGCCCCGTGACCACTGGTTTGACCAATCGCTCAGGCATTCCAGGAACACCAGAGCCATCGTCCCCCGAACCGGAACCGGAATTTTGTTTTTGAGGGGCGTATGCGTGTGACTCCGCCTTGCCTGCCTCGACTTTATCCGCGTCTTTATTCACAGGTGTTTCCTTGTTCCAACAGTACCGCCGCTGCAGCGCAGCAGCACATCATAAAAAAGACACAAAGTCAAAGCAGTCATCGCAACGAACGATGCACACTTCGAGACCCCAATTGTGGCACACCCGCGACCCGAAGACCGCGGGTGAGGCTGGCGAGTGAGCCAGAATCACCGCCCCAGAATCACCGCCCCAGAATCGGCTGGACTGGAATCGGCTGGACTGAAATCAGTTGGACTGAAAGCCGAGCATTCAGGAATCCGAAGATGTTGCGGCATCAGATGTGTCGGCACCTGTTTTTTCACCAGCTGCTTTGTCGGCATCCTGCTCAGTGTCATCACCTGCGGCCGCATCAGTCTCACCATCGGCCTCGGAGGTCGGCCACAGGCCGGCCTCTTGATAGAACCTGACGGCTCCGGGGTGATATTCAATGCCCGTATCACGAGTGATATTTTTTTCATTGAGTGCTTTTCCAGCGGGATGCTTTCCAGCGATCTCTGCGCGGTTGTTCCAGATTGTTTTCGTGACTTCATAAATCAAGTCGTCTGGTTGAGCTGCTGCTGTGATCACGTGCATGGAACCAACATTGAGCCCTTGGAAGTCGGCATCAAGACCTTTGTAAACACCAGCAGGAATGGTCGCTGGATGAAAGAAAGCGTACTTTTCGATCAAAGCTTGTCGCTTGTCTTCATCAAACGGAACAAACTTCACATCAAAGGTACTAGTGGCTTGAGTGATGGACCCAGTGGGCACCGCTCCTCCTAGAAACGCTGCGTCTGCTGACCCGTCGCCCAACTGGTCAACTGATCCACTTTGAGTAGCATTGATCGATGTGATGTCGTCCCACGCAACCCCGTGTTCTGCAAGAATCGGCTCAATGAACATTTGAAAACCGGCACCGGCTGGTCCAGTGATCACACGTTTGCCTTTCAAGTCAGCGATACTCTCGATGCCGCTGTCTGCACGAGCAATGAAGAGAGCAACATTGGGAGCCATCGTAGCGATGGCGCGAATATCGTACTTCTTGGTCCAAGTACCTTCGCCCCGCGTCGCAAAGTATGAGATTGCAGCATTAGAGAGTGCCAGTTCAAGTTCTCCCTGCTGGAGACGCCGAATATTTTCCTGCGATCCCTTGGTACCTTTGGCTTGCACCTTCCAATCAAAAGCTTCTTTGTGTTCATTCATCACCTCAGCAATCGCACCACCCACCACAGGAAAAGCACCTCCAACGGGTGCAGTTCCCATGCTGATGAATTGCTTTTTGGCAAGTGGAGCATTCCCATTATCGGTGGAAGAATCTTGCTTGCTACAACCCATCACGGCAGCAGCAACAATCATCAAGCAGGGAATAAGTTGGTAAATTCGAGCCATCGGTCTGGAACCCTGTGGATGGTAAGCGTTCAGCGAAAGAATTTGTTGGGTCTAGCACGAGCCCAATCGTTAGCCCAAAAGGGGCGTTGTCAGGCGGGAAATCAGGCAGCCACGATTGGCGTTGGCATCCCGCAAAGCGACCCTACTGTGTGTCAATGCGGCCTGATTCATAGCGCATCATGGTAGCAGGCTGCACATGCTGCGAATAGAAGCCAAATCTCAGCTTTGGACTACGAGCGAGTGACTGAAAATTATCTGCCCGCCAACGGCAAAGGCGGAATGAAGAGGTTAGAATGCGGTAGTCGACGTCCTGCCCACCCCTTACTTCTCACCGTACGGATTTTTCCCGATCATGCCCAGTTCAGCAAAATCACGCCGGAACTTCCTCAAAACCTCTGCAGCCCTGACAGGTGGTTATTGGCTAGGCACATCCACACCAGCGACTGCCGCATCTCCAAATGAAAAACTCAATGTGGCGTGCATCGGCGTGGGAGGTCGAGGGTCAGCAAACGTAGGTGGCGTATCGGGCGAGAATATCGTTGCCATGTGCGATGTCGATGAAACGAAAGCAGGCAAGCGTTTTCAGCAATTCGACAAAGCAAACAAGTTCCAGGATTTCCGTGTGATGCTGGACAAACTCGACAAACAGATCGACGCCGTTGTCATCAGTACACCTGACCACATGCACTTTCACCCCGCCCGCCAAGCCATGCTAATGGGCAAACACGTTTACTGTGAAAAACCACTTGCCCACTCTGCATGGGAGTGCCGCCAATTGACTAGGTTGGCAGAAAAGCAGAACGTCGCAACACAGCTTGGAAATCAAAGGCACGCGAATTCCGGTATGGCGCGAACTGTCGAAGCCGTACGGTCCGGAATGATCGGCAACGTCACCGAGGTTTACTGTGCGATTGGTGGTAGCCGTGGCATGCCCGCCATGCCAAAAGAATTCCCAGCAGTCCCCAGCAATTTGAATTGGGAATTATGGCAAGGGCCCGTCAAAGAACGTCCGTACTCGCCAGAGTACTGCCCTTACAAATGGCGGTTTTGGTGGGACTATGGCACCGGCGAAACGGGAAACTGGGGATGCCACATTCTTGACATCCCATTTTGGGCTCTACAACTCAAGTACCCCAATCGGATTGATCTCGATGTGATTCCAGCGGCGGAAGACATCGATCCCCTGCGGACTCCAAAATCAATGAAAACGAGAATGGAATTTGGTGCCGAAAAGGGGCATGGCCCCCTCACGCTTCACTGGTGGCATGGATCACTCAACGAAGCATTCCAGAAGCATAACACCAAGCCGAATGGTAATACGCTCTTTGTTGGTGACAAAGGAACAATCTCAGCAGGTTTTGATGGCTACAAAGTGACCATGAAAGACGGCAGCACTCCAACGCCGCCCGAGCACTCGATTCCAAAATCGCCAGGCTTCCACAAAGAGTGGATTCAGGCCTGCAAAGGCGGCCCACGATCCACTTGCGATTTTGTCGAGTACACCGGACCTCTGGCTGAATCTGTTCTGCTCGCGAATGCAGCATTTCGATCTGGAGCTGGCTTTGACTGGAACGCCAAAGCGTTCGAAGCAACGGGCAACGACAAGATCGAACAATTTCTCGTGCCTGATTTCCGTGCCGGCTGGGAAGTCGACGAAATCTGATCCGCTGCCATATGCAAAGTTTCCCGCAGTCCGCTCTGGGGGTACTGCAGAACGTGAAATCTGCGACACTCCTGTGGCACTGTCTGCGGAGGCAACCTGCACCGCGGTAATCTTGGTGGTCTTCGAGTTAGAATCGGACTCTATGCGACCAACGTCACTGTGCGGCTTCTGCACGGCCACGCGAGGCCGAATCACCGGGCTTTCG
>CAXGRW010000362.1:0-5751 GCA_964012125.1 uncultured Rhodopirellula sp. | reverse complement strand
TGGATCAATCTTGGCCTTGCTGTTTGCCTACCAGACTCGTTTCCTCGCTGTTTCACTGGGAGTCATTCAAGCGGGTTTGACGCGAGTCAGTCCCGATCTCGACGCAGTCTCTCGCACGCTTGGTAAATCAGGAATCAGGATTCTGACACAGGTGCACTTGCCAATCCTCAAACGCACCCTGTTGTGTGCATTCATGCTTGTTTTCGTGGATGTACTGAAAGAGCTTCCTGCAACGCTCATCCTCAGGCCCTTCAATTTTGAAACGCTAGCCGTTCGCATCTACCAACTCGCTTCAGATGAGCGACTTGATGAAGCCTCAACAGCAGCGCTTGCCATCATTGCCGCAGGGATCATTCCTGTTATCGTCCTTTCGCGACTCATGTCCCGAGGCCGCATGCACCCACCTCGCAATCAATCTTCCCCACGCCGTCAGAGCAGTCATGACTGAACAAAAAGGGCTCGAAGTCAGCGAGGTATCGCATCAGTATGGAAAACGGGTTTCAGTGAACTCGGCTTGCCTGAAAGTTGATCCTGGCAAAGTCCATTGTTTATTGGGGCACTCGGGCAGTGGCAAAACCACACTACTGCGTGTTATCGCCGGACTTGAATCTGCCCTTTCCGGCGAAATCAACATTGCAGGAAAAAAGGTAGCAGGGGAAGGTATCCACCAACCCACTGAAGATCGAGCGATTGGGTTTGTGTTTCAAAACTATGCATTGTTTCCACACCTTTCCGTTCTGCGAAATGTGATGTTTGGAATCACCGGGTGTCCCCGCAAAGAAAAGCGGGATATCGCAATGAACCTGCTTGAACAGGTTGAATTAGGTGAATACACCCGATCCATGCCCCATGCTTTGAGCGGTGGGCAACAGCAACGTGTCGCACTGGCACGAGCACTTGCTCGAAAGCCCGCGGTGATGTTATTGGACGAACCCTTTTCTGAACTTGATTCCCGTCTGCGCTCAGAAGTTCGCGACATCACGCTTCGTGTCCTCCGAGCTTCCGATTCAGCGACTCTGATGGTGACTCACGATCCGCAAGAAGCACTCAGTGCTGGGGACATGGTGAGCGTCATGCGTGAGGGCCAGATCGAACAAACTGCCGCTCCAAGTGAACTCTACAACCACCCGGTCAATGAAGACACGGCAAGAATATTTGGTGTGATCAACAGCATCCCAGCAAACTCCGAGTTTGCCAAGGCAATCTCCCCCAAAGGCCAATCCGTCAATCTACTGGTTCGTCCCGAACAGATCCGTCTTGCCCCCCCAACACAAGACACACAAGACAGTGGGGGCGTGATTGTTCAGATCAATTACGAGGGGCCAACGGTACTGATCCAATCTCAAATGGCGTCGGGTCAATTAATCTGGACGCGTGAATTCACACCCACGAGACGCTATACAGGAGAAGTGATCCAACTAATCATGGAGCGAACTAATTCACACGGCGATCAGTAATCGCAAGACGACGCGTCAAGTTCGATTCACTTTCGCTTTGGATCTTTACTTTGCGATTTTGGCAATCGCTTTCATTTTCCGGAACGCCCAATATTTAAGACTTCCCCAGATGACGACAAACACACCAACAAACGCCATGACAGTGAGATAAACGGGACGCAGGTAGTTAGTCGACACATGAGAAGCCACTTCACCGCCAGCTTCCATCGCTCGATCTGCAAATCCACTTTTACTGATCAATACGGGATTTCCGTCTGCATCAAAAACGATTTCATCGCCGCCGAGGATCCGTTCCGGCTCTGCCAGGATGACGGTGGTGGCTGCGACCGAGAAGAGCACTTTGCCAGGATTCGCCTCAACAAAACGTCCCATGAAAGCGACCATTTGCTCGGAGTTTCCCTTGAGCATTCCAAGCAGCCCTGCTTTTTGAGCCGCAGGCAACTTTCCGATTTCATCGGCATGACGGGCTACCACAATCGCTTGGTCGGTTGTCATTTTGGAAGCCAGTTCAACACCTTCATCGCCAAAGCTGCGTACAAAGAACAGGCCGACGCCGGGATGTTGCAATTCCATCCTCAAAGCCGATCCACCATGCACAGCGATCGCCTCGGCCAATTCACGCCCCGACTTTCCTGCAGCTAAACGCGTCAAAGCAAGTTTGACTTGCGCGGGAGGCAAGTCATCAAGCGTCCGAAGCAATGGCATGAGCGACGGTGCATTGTCGAGGGCAGCCAAAGCATCGGGCCCATATTTTCCAGTGAACTTGGCAACCTGCTCAACGGCTTCATCACCACCCTGTCGCGTTGCCGTCGTGACGACCCGTTCCATGATCTCCTTGCCTCCTTTACGAGACAGATACTCCGTGGCTTCCTCTCCTCCCTGCTTTCCAAAGTACTTCAACAACGCCTTGCCAACGGATGCGGCAACGGCGGGCACAGAAGCATGTGCCCTATGTCCTTGAAATGCACTCAATCCCGCACAGAGGATGAATACCAAAGCGATGCGTCTCATCTCAGTTCTCCACTGTCACAATCTGTTCGTAGAATCGTTCACGATATGCCGCTTCCAGCTGATTACAAACCTTTGGCAAAGCGTCTGCAATACCGCCACGCCCCGCTTCACTGGCAGGAGTGCTCGCTACACTTCCATGAGAGTCAACAGTTGGCTCAGACCCATACAAAATTGCCCGTTCGAGCGACCCCAGATAATCTTTCAACTGCAACTCCATTTCTTCTTCAAACTGCTCGGTCATCCACCAGTCGATTGCTAATCCAATCACCAGTCCGACCCCCAGTCCCACGGCAGTGCCGACTGGTCCAGCAAGACTTCCGCCACCGGCGCCCGTTGCCCCCGCCCCAGCTGTAGCGCCGCCCGCTGCGGCCGCAGTCGTGGCTGCCATCGCCCCAAATCGAACCAAGACCCCTGAAACCACGGTCACTGCCGCATAGCTTCCCGCTTCGCTGATCACCAATACAGTGACTGCATTGTAGACGCTCGCACTGCCTTGCTCGGCAGAATATTCACTCAACTGCTTCGCAACCGACTGGTAGAACGTCTCATATTCCTGAATGTCGACCTCAGGCAAGTCAGCCGTATCGAGACATGCTTGCACATTGACCAACATCCTTTTTTGATTGGCATCAACCTCATCCCGAAATTGCTCCAGAATCACAGCCACATCCTGAAGCAGTTTTTCCTCCGAAAAAAGATGCTTTTCAAACTTCGCAGCAACAAATTCCTCCACGCGACCATCATCTGACCACCAACCAGCTGGCATCCTGCTGATGATGCTGAAGCGAGTCGAAAGACTGGTCAGATCCTCAACAAACGGTTCAACTTGGTGACGATATACCGTGACCTGCCTCCGCAAACGATTGACACATCGCTCCGCCGCTTCGCGATTCAACTGATCGGTCTTCTTGATCTCTGGCTCAACCTCGTTGCCGAAAAACATTGCACGCGCGACAGTTCTGCTAGTGGAATCAACAGCAGAATCTGCAACCACAGCAACCAAAGGCTGCGGAGGCACTTCGGGCGTACTGTTCACCACATCAGGTAACCAAGCTCTGCTACCAAAGAAGGTAGCCAAAGCGATCACCGATGCTACCAGCACCGCAACCACGAACGGACGACCGCCCGAACTCCGGGCCGCGTCCGTTGGCGTTTCAACTTGTTTTTCTTCACCATGTGACATGCTATTTGTCCAATATTTTGTCCGTTGAGTATAGCGTTCTCAACTTGCCCCCGCCTGCTCCGTGAATTCAAGAAGGCATTGGGGATCTAAAACGCCTTGGCAGATCGCAAATCGACGGGACGCAAACGGTTTGCTAAATCCCCAAAATGCCTGACGTATGAGCCACCACATCTCACGAGGCATGCCTGCGGTGGAATACCCAACTTTAACGATCAATCCTTGCCCTGCTTCGGGCCGCAAAAGATCAAAGCGGGGGCGCGGCAAGACGGCCCACGAGCCAAAACAACACGAAACAACCGTATTTAACGGATTGTCTCTCATCAGAATCCCGCGTCAGCAAAGTTTCAGTTTCGCTGGCTCGAGCCGGTCTGTATCGTAGACACCGCTGCCCAGGCAGCAGGCAGTCGAGTTCAAAAGAGAAAACAAACTTATCCAAAGAGTGGGCAATACTGTGGCAATATGGGATGTCATTGTGATCGGTGCGGGTGGCGTGGGCAGCGCTGCAGCCATGCATCTTGCCAAAACTGGTGCCCGCACACTTGGAATTGATCAATACCAAGCTGCCCATGATCGAGGAAGCTCACACGGGCAAACACGCATCATTCGTCAAGCCTATTTCGAGCATCCGTGTTACGTTCCGTTGCTGCAGAGGGCATACGATCTTTGGAATGACCTGGAACAGCAGTCAAACCAGAAGCTTTTTCACCGCACAGGACTCGTCGAAATTGGCCCCTCTGACGGCATCGTGATTCGAGGAGTACACAGCAGCGCTGCGACACACAATCTGCCAATTGAAAAGCTGACTGCCTCTGAAATCAACCAAAGATGGCCGGGTATCAAGGGCAAGGATGACTGGGAAGCCATCATCGAACTGAACGCCGGCTTTCTGAAGGTAGAAGCGTGTGTGCAAACGCACCTAGATCTGGCCATTCAACACGGCTGCAATCTGCTACACCACTGCAACGTGCATCAATGGAGCAGCAATTCGCATGAAGTCAAAGTTGTTACAGACCGTGGCGTTGAAAAAGCGGCACAGTTGGTAATAGCGGGTGGCCCATGGACACGCTCATTGTTACCGCAGCTATCAACGAAGTTACAAATTCTGCGAAAACATTTGTACTGGTTTCAACCCGAAACGGATGGTTTCCGAGAGCAAGACGGTTTCCCGTGTTTTTTTCACGAGACCGACAATGGCTTCTTTTACGGGTTTCCCTGCTTCAATGGCGACGGCGTGAAGATCGCACGTCATAGCGGTGGCCAACCAATCGAAGCTCCTGACCCTGATGTGGCGAACCCAAACATCAGGGACGAGAATGACAGGCAACTTGTGCTGGACTACGCAACTAACTATCTACCTGGCCTGGGATCACAATTGAGTTCGAGTGCCAAGTGTTACTACACGTCGACCCCCGATGAAAACTTCGTAATCGACCGACTCCCCGAGCATCAAAATGTAACGGTCGTTGCAGGCCTGTCAGGACATGGATTCAAATTCGCGAGTGCGTTGGGAGAGATCGCCAGCAAGCTCGCACTCGACTTACCCATGCCATTCGACTTAGCACCATTCGCCATCGAGCGATTCAAATGACCCTTCAATGCCGGCCAAATAATCACGGCAGCAGCCACGAACCTGCATTCAAATAGTTCGATTTACCTGACGCACGCACCGCCTTCAATCATTTTCCACGCGGTGTTTCAATCTGCGGTGCATTGAGCCCGCCATGGATTGATCCTGCCGTATTTTCAACCACTGGGCTTTGTTTTCACTGAGCCCAGAAATCGATCACCCTGACCTTAGCCAGCACTGGTTTCAGCACCTCCACAAATGCCAGATGCTCAGGATGTGGCAAGTACGCTGCGCGTCCTTCTTCGGAATCAAACGTGACCATGAAGCAATGGGTAAAACCATCATCATGACTCTCGGGGCTGTTATTGGTTCCCCACTCAAAAGCCTTGATTGAATCAATTTTCCCCGGCAACGCGGCGAACGCTTGCTCGACCTTCTTTACATCGTCTGGGTCAGCGTCATCTTTGAACTTGAAGAACACAGCGTGCTTGAGCTCTCGCTTGATTTCGTTTTGATGAGGCTTGCCCCAATAA
>CAXGRW010000361.1:0-5757 GCA_964012125.1 uncultured Rhodopirellula sp. | reverse complement strand
GCAGCAACAAACCAACAAGCACGCCGATAATGGCGATGACGACTAGCAGCTCCACCAGGGTGAAACCCCGCGATGACGAATAACGTCGAGTCATATCCTGTCTCCGGAAAAGAACTGAAAAGAATTGCCCCCGCGCAAACAAATAGAGGGGCCCCCTAAAGGTTAGCCCCGATTAACGGTTTGAAGAACAAATTTGTTTCAACCGTCGTATCAAAATGTGAATCTGTGTGTATCAACACCTGCCAACACACCACCCCCCCCACACGAGCTATTCTCTGACGCAAGTGGACCGACCGTTATATTTGCTTGGACACAGTTACTGTCGCAAATCGTTCGAATGGGGACAGCAAAGTAGATTGCAGGAAGCCAAAAAACGAAGGCTTGGCGTCACACGGTGGCCATTCCTCGGAATTCTGCGGATGCCAAAGATTCCTCCAGCCGGTCCAACTGGTGAGCGACTGCGAAGCATTCGAAAATGATCGAGCTGAGTCACAACCATTCAATTTTTGTTGCTGCCGACTTTTATTTCTCGGCTTAATGCGATTTTGGGGAACGAGATGCACTCTAGCCGTGTTGAATCATCGCAGAAGCCCACAATGCAGCAGCCCGTGATCTCGTCGTTCGAATCGCACGTCAAAAAAAGCCGAAAAGAATTTAAGTGAAGACCTCATCTGCAGCCAACGACTTGAGCATCAGGCAAGGGCACGGACGGCTTATCAGCAAAGGAAGAAACACCCGAGTTGATCCTGGCTCCCCGTGCGTTGCGACAGAAGAGCATCAGAGTGAATTTCCATTTTGGAAAAATGACTGGTACCAACGAGGGCGAGACTGGTGTTTCTTACTTTGGGTCTCGCTCTTCTTCATCGGGTGCAATACCGAACCGAAGGTCGCCAACACCGAGCAAGAAAAGACGGCGACCCCAGTAGAGCGACTGCTTGTCGCGATGCAGAACGAAGATTGGCAACTTGCTAATCAATGTGCACAAGAAGCTTTAATCATATCTCCTGAAGATCCTGACTTACTTACGTACGCGGCGAAGACTGCAGCCTACTGCAATCGCAAAAGTGAGGCGGCGCAGTTGCTGGTTGATGCTGCGACCCATGCTGATTATCAGCCAACAGCGCGTGTGACATTTGCCGTTCAGGCGTTAATTGATGTGGGGGACCTCTACCCGGCGATCAACTTACTGGAAGCATCACTGAAACAGAATCCAGAGGCACACGACCAACGTCGTTCTTTGGTTGGATTCTTATGCGAGGCACAGAGGATGGACCTTCTTCCCGAGCATTTAGTGAAGCTTTACCGGGCGAGGCAGTTTGATGTACAGTTGTTGCTCGCTGTCACCGAAACGACATCGCGTCGTTTATCGCCGAAAACATCTGAGCGGCTGATGGAGCGGAATCCAGATGATCATCGGGTTCGCTTGGCTGAGGCGTTCGTGATGATGTATCGTCATGATTCAAAAGCTGGCGCCGAGATTCTGGAAGACGTTCTTGAACATCATCCAAAATTTGCTCCTGCACATGCGATGTATGGTCAGGCACTGATGGCCGAGAACCGAATGGGGGACATTCCCAACTGGCTGGATACGGCAACACCGCAGAGCACCAAGTATGCTGATTATTGGTTGACTTTAGGTGACCTTGCGACGCGGAGGGAAGAAACCAGGGAAGCGGTGCGTGCATACTGGGAAGCAACCCGCCGCGATCCAGGCAGCAACACTGCGTGGGATCGCCTTGGCCAAGCCATGCTCCAGCTGCAAGCCAGTGAAGATTCACCAATTTCTTCGGAGCAGGTCGATGCTGTTCTAGCACGCTCTACTCAAATGCTGGATTTGCGAGAGTGTTTCAATCATTTTGCAGCAGACGGCCAATCCAACCAAGCGAAAGCGCTTGACGTTGCCATGGCACTGTTGGCGTTGGGACGTGTGTGGGAGGCAGAAGCTTGGTCCGCTGCAGCCACCACGTTACCGGATGGTCCATCAAATGAAATTTCTGCGATCAGAAAAAGTATCCTTACAAGACTCGCGGCTGACCAGTCTTGGATCTCTGCTGATGCTCCCGGTTCCTCAATCGATTTTTCCAACCTGCCGATACCAGAGCTATCACAAGCAGCATCGAATACATCTCCAAGATACTCCATTATCCCAAAGATTGCAGGAACCGAACACCTACGGTTGGAGGAGCAGAGTATTGAATGGGGACTGCGTGACATTGCGTCCGATAACAATCCCACCGATGCGAGGCTAGCTGCCATCATTCGTTCTACTGGGGTAGGCGGTGGGGTGATTGATTACGATCTGGATGGCTTGCCGGACATCATGGTGATGGGCGCCGGCGGAACGATGCAGAAGAGAGATTCGCAACTAAACCAACTGCTTCGCAACACAGGTACTTCCTTTGAAGAGATCGGTGAAACGGCTGGGGTTGCTGATCCCGGTTTTGGCCAAGGCCTCGCGATTGGTGATTTTAATGAGGATGGCTTTCCTGATCTATTTTTTGCAAACCTCGGGCAAAATCGACTCTTGCGAAACAATGGCGACGGCAGTTTCACAGATTGCACTGAATTGCTGACAGAGAAGGATTCACAGTCGTGGTCCACCAGCGCAGTTTTTGTCGACTTGAACCAAAATGGGATCACAGATTTGGTCGTCACCAACTATTGCCAGACTGTGTCAGGTTTGGATATCGGCTGCCCAAATGAAGAGGGCGTGATCGGACCATGCCATCCACTGACATTCCCTGCTGACGCCGATCGTTTTTATGAAGGTGTCGGAGATGGCAGTTTCCGCAACACAACGTCGCAATGGATTTCGGAGCCTTCAACCGGGCGTGGACTCGGAATTCTCGCGGGGAACCTGGACGGATCTCAGTTTGGAGTTTTCATTGCCAATGACATGTCACGGAATGCTTTTTATACGCCCACTAAAAATGAAGATGGAATCGCACTCGAAGAAAACGCCTCCGTCCGGGGTGTTGCTGTTGACGGCCGCACCCAGGCTCAGGCATCGATGGGAATCGCTAGCAGTGACTTTGATCTTGATGGTGATCTGGACTTGTATGTCACAGGGTTTGGCAGAGAGTACAACATCTACTACGAACAGGTTGCCCCCGGAATATGGAGGGATGAAACGAACAAATTGGATTTGGCTCAACCGACCCTCAGCGTTGTCGGCTTTGGTACAGAAGCAATCGACTTGGACAATGATGGAATTGACGAAATCGCCGTCACCAACGGACACATTGGTGATTTCTCCGATCCGGAAAGCCTTCCCTATGAACAACCACTCCAACTTTTTCGGCGGCGTCAGGACGGTTGCTTCAAACTACTGACTGACGACCATTGGGGAAATTACTTTAGTAATCATCACGTCGGCCGCGGCTTGTGGACCATGGACGCCAATCTCGACGGAAAAATGGATCTTGTAGTAACGCATACCAAGGAGCAGTTGCGTTTGCTTATTAATCGATCCGAAAAGACTGGCAAATCGATTGGTTTTCAAATCAAAGGGACGAGCAGCAGCCGCGATGCCATCGGAGCCACCATTCGGTTCACATGCAACGACCAACCGCGGGCCTTATGGCTGCTCGCGGGCGACGGTTACATGTGCAGCAATGAAAAGATTCTGCGTGCAGGACTAGGCAACGCAAACCGCATCGAGAACACCAGCATCACATGGCCTGATGGGCAAACCGAGCAATTGGGAACGCTTGAAACAGGAACTGACTACCTGATCATTCAAGGACAGGCAGCGTTCAATCTCAGACAATAAAAAAACCGACGCCCGCGAACTGACGAGGCATCGGCTTGGGTAGTTTCGACATCCCCCACAACAGACCAGTTGTCGGGAGAAGACTCTCGGTAGGCTACCGGATCACTAGTTGCTTCCCTGGTTTGAATAGCCCGCACCAGACTGCATATCCTGCTCCATCTTCTGCTTGTCTGCATCTGAAACGCCAGAAATGTCGCCTTCGTTTTGGATGACCTTGGATTCACCTGAACCGCCACAGCCAGTCAGACCGGTCAGTGAGAGGCAAGCGATTGCAACAAGAGCGAGTGACAACTTTTTCATTATTTGATCTCAAATTGGAGGAGCTTTCGTGTACTGGAGGATGAGTACCCCGATCCATGATGGCTCAACATGAAGAATCATGCAAGTGTACGCCAAGAATGGTCGGTGGCTGACAAGATCGCATTCATTGACAACCCCACGCCCCCCAACCCTAAACCACACTGACGACGTGCACAGGAGAGCCGCCATCGAGAGTGGGCTAAACCTCCCGCCTCAGTTTTCTCGAAAAGTGGAAACGAACTGACAGATTCGACATGGTTAGCTGCCGTATAGAAGTTGACGTAAGCCATCCGTGTAACTCGCAAATCCCACTTTGCAAGGTGCAGACCGAATGCCGAACCATTTGCCTTACATCCTGCGGAGACCAAACCTAAACTGTGCCCAGCAAGCACCCAAGTACAACTGACTGACCCCATGGAAAGTAATCGCGTATTTATGCGTTACGCGAGCCAGCATCTTGCTGGTTTCATGGGCAGGTTTTCTGGGGCGGGTTTTTGTCCACAGCCACCAGTGAACTGTAGCTTGTCCTACTTGGTGATAGAGCCGTTTTTCGTCATTTCAAAAATCCCGGCGAACCTACTGTTTCGGGCCAAGGTGTTTGAATAATGAAAACGGCTCAAGTTGCCCCTGGACGACCAGCCAACGGCGATCTGCTTCAAGATCATGGAAGACCTGTTGTGTCCCGTTCGGCCAATCGACCGTCAACCGATCGACTTTGTTTATGTTTCCAAGCCCGAATGTAAGCATCGCTTCATTACGACAAAGGTAACCATCGCCAGCAATGAGAAAGTCAGTCGAGGTATGATCGCCATAATCAATCTTAACCCTCGCACCAATCGCATCACGTTCCGCCGAACTGCCAACCAATTCCACCTGAAAGCAATGGCCAGTATTTCCTGTTTCGTTCTTCAGCACTGCAGACGCTTCACCCAGATGCGTGACGACAAGATCAGTCTGACCATCGTGATTGAAATCTAGTTTCGCCATCGCTCGCCCTAAATGTGCCTGCGTCCAGTACCCGGTATCATCGGCCACAGGCACCAGCTCAAATCGTGGCCCCAGATTACAAAACAACTGTGCCATTTGCCGAAATGGTCCGCTCATCGTTTGATAATTGTCGATATGCCCATTTGTAACAGCGATATCAAGCTGACCATTGTTGTCATAGTCAAGAGCCTGTGAACCAAATCCCAACACAGAACGGCTTGGTACCCCAAGTCGATATTGACTGGCACGATCCTGAAAGAAACTACCTCGGTTCAAATACAGGCAGACGCTTTCATTTTGAAAGTTAGCAATGTGAAGATCCAACATTTCATTCTTGTCAAAGTCACCGCAGGCAATTCCCATGCTGGCGGTTCCTGCACCACCGGACGAAAACGCACTCCCGTTCACGACAGCAATGTCTGACCAATTGCCATTCAGTGGATCACGAACCCAAAGCTGATTTGCCGACTTATCATTCCCGACAAAGACATCATTGCCTGGCCGCCCATCGAGGTCAGCAATCACAATCCCGAGGCCTTTATGCAATTCAGTTCCCGAGCCACTTATTTCACAAAAAGAAACGTGACCTTTTCCATCATTCAGGCCGATTCTATCTGAGCAAGCTTCAAAATCGGCTGGCCCGACTGCCTCAACAACAACGCCTGCCTGATCCTTCGCGGGCAAGCGACCGATCGTTG
>CAXGRW010000360.1:0-5781 GCA_964012125.1 uncultured Rhodopirellula sp. | reverse complement strand
AGCGAGGAGAGCAAAAGCGAAGTACCGGATACTCTCGATCACCGGCTGAATGGTGCCACCGTTAATACTCAACACAGTCCCCACCACCGGGATCAATCCGATCACGATTGTAATTGCTCCCAGCCCCCGACGGCGCCTCGGATCATCAACGCTGAATGTTCCCGAGATCGGGATCGCAATTCCAAGCCAGTAAAATCCAGCCAGTATTCCCAACCAGAAATCAAAGAGAAGCCACCCAAGTCCCAGTGAAAACACCGACAGCAACAGACACGGTGCGATCAAGTTAGATGCCCATGTTTGCGAGCGATTCAGCAGATGCTGACCAAACGGGTGAAACCGCAAGAACGTATTGAACAGAGGATTCGCAATCCAAGTCAGCACGACAAACAGGCCGTAAAGCCCGATGACCGGCAACACAAACGGCTGCAGAATGGGATACTTATCTGCCACCTGCGACAAAACCTGCACGAGCGCCCAAGCACCAAATATCAACAAAAACGCCGCTTTTCCATTGATCCGACTCAGCATGACATAGAACTTATGCACCATCCGAAAGAGGAAACTGCGATTATTGAGGGCGGTGATCAATCCCATCCGCGCCATATCATTCTCGGGATCAAGTCGCAGCGCTTCGCGAAAAGCGACTTGAGCTTCCTTGTAATTGCCTGACTGCAACAGCGTGTAGCCGTGGGAAGCATGAGCCATGGGATCCTGGGGATCTTGTTTCAGCCGGTTGGTAGACGCTTCGACCGCCTCGGAATCACGCCCCAGTCTCTCCAGCGTGATTGCCCTTAAGCTGCTGCAATCCCCATGCTCTGGATCGATAGCCAGGCCTTGATTCAAGATGGCCAATGAATCCTCGTAGCGTTTGCGGCCAAACAGTGCTCTCGCAAGGACGGCATACGCATCCGCATCATACGGATCCAAATTCAACGAGGTCTGGATCGCTGCTTCTGCCTCATCAAACCGGTTCCGTTGCAAAAAGCACGTTGCCAACGCATAGTGGCAAAGCGATTCGTCAGGGGCGACCGCGACAGCGCGTTGGGCCGTGTCGGTCGCTTCGGTCTTCCTCTCGTCGTCGTGGAGGATGCACAGAGCCAGTAATGCCAACGAAACCCCGTCATTAGGCTCGTCCGCAAGTAAACCTCGCAACTCACGCTCAGCCAAATCATACCGACGTTGCTGCAATAACAACTGAGATCGCTCGTACCTGTTATTCATCGCTTGATCTTGAGGTATTCGAGTATTTCATCGTACAGGCCACCCTCATTCGCATACAAAGCATGATTCCTTGCGGCTGAGAACCACTCGCGTGTTGTTGGTCTGACCTGCTTGGCAGCTTTCAAAAGATCTTTAGTACTGATCGGCTTGGGCATCCCGAGCTTGACGGCTTCATGCAACTTGACTTCCACCGCTCTCTCAA
Source organism: uncultured Rhodopirellula sp. (assembly GCA_964012125.1). Classification (GTDB taxonomy): domain Bacteria; phylum Planctomycetota; class Planctomycetia; order Pirellulales; family Pirellulaceae; genus Rubripirellula. The sequence continues at coordinate 4,358 of CAXGRW010000360.1, read as the reverse complement.
CCACAGCTTGCAAGTCAGCGCCTGAGTAATCAGCTGTCTTGGATGCAACCTTCCGCGTGTCAACTTGGTCAGTCGGCTTTCCTTTAAGCTGTAATTCCAGAATTTCCTGTCGCGCCTGCTGATCCGGCGGAGGCACGAAAATCACCCGATCAAAACGTCCAGGCCGCCTGAACGCGGTGTCCAAATGCCATGGTGTATTGGTTGCAGCCAAACACAGGACCCCCTCATTGTCATGGTCAACACCATCCAACTCGGAAAGAAACTGATTGATCAAGTGTCGCCCTGCAGTTCGCTTCATATCAGCACGACTTGCCCCCAAGGCGTCCACCTCGTCAAAGAACAAGACACAAGGCGTACTTTCTCTTGCCTTTTGGAACACCGCACTGAGGTTTTTCTCGCTGCTTCCAAGCCACATCGAAAGGACATCACTAATACCTACCGAGATGAACGTGGAACTGACCTCACCCGCCGTCGCTCGAGCAAGATGGGTTTTTCCACAGCCCGGTGGACCATACAACAGGATTCCGCCCCCAACTTTCTTTCCGTACGCGGCATACATGTCGGCGTGCTGTAACGGATAGATAATCTTGACCCGTATCTCATCCTTGACCCCCTCCATGCCACCTACTGAATCAAAACCTTGCTCTGGCCGTTCACTCTGTACGCTCACAGCTTCGTCATCTTGTTCATCTTCGACATGGTCCGCAAACTCAGCCATTGCGTCTCGAAAATCAGCACCTTCACCTGCCGCCTCAGCGCCGAAATCCTCTACCCCAAGCAGACTTGCAAGGTCGCTGTCGGCAACGTCTTCATCACGCTCTACAGCCTCACGGTAAGTAGACACTGCGGCCCGGATATCACCGGTCCGTTGCAAAAGACGCGCATGCATGACCATCGCACGTGGATCTGCGTCTTTGCCAACTGCCAACGTTTCTACGATCGCGAGGGCATGGGAATCCTTGCCCTGACGGAAGTAAATGTCAGCCAGCATTAATTGCAAAACCACGCTACCACGATGACGTTGCAATGCTTGACGCGCTGCCTGTTCGGCCTCGTCGTAACGCAGCAACTCAACCAACAACTTGATCAATTGCTGAACCAACGCCACATTCTCAGGTGACACACTCACAGCAGTGCGCAACGCCTCAATGGCAGCATCATTGGAATGATTCACAGTCGTCGTTCCTCCGCCAATCCTATCAGTTCTTCAAAGCTCATTATTTTGCAACCCAAGTTCACAAGACGATGTCATTCCCAAGCTCAAGGCGTCGACAGAATAACGTTGTGTTGCCTCATACCACTCATTCCCCAAGCAAAACTCACTCAGCACTTTGCCGAGAAACAGAACACGGGTACAGCTGACAACTACTTTTCCTCGGGTGCCCCCGTCACGCCGACGCCTGATCCAATCTCATCCGATTCCCCGTTGTCAGGTTCCACAACTGGGTTGGCTGTTTGAACATCCCCGCCACGCGCTGCCTGCTCTGCCTGAGCGGACTCCAACTCGCGCAACAAAACTCCGTGTAAAGAACTGACAGCAAAATAAGTAAGCCCCCCCCCAATAATGAAAAGAGCCAACGGAATGGTCCATCCAACCCGTGACCGTTCAAATTTTTCAAAGGGATCAGTAGCCATCTGACGGACCCAAAAATGCAGGGAAGCGGAGTTGAAGCGATCGTGCCTGCTGTATTTTATGCGAAAACCCATTTTCCAACCATAGACCGCGTCCAGCATCCAACGTCCAACATCCACCGCCCAGCATGCTTTGAGCGAGGGAAAGGTGTAGCGTCAGTTTATTGTCTGGGTTCCTATTGTCGGGGTTCCTATTGTCGGGTTTACTTGAAAGAAGCCTCCGCCGCCCGACCCGCACAGTGTTCTAGCTACCCGCCACACAACAACCGCATTCGAGACTGCGCGACGAAATCCCCGCACGCTGGGGCCTTTCAACAGCCAACACCCTACGGACCAAGATTTTGGAAGAAGTGAAACAATTGCGTTTTGAATCACTTGCTAGCCAAACAAGGCGAGCATTTCAGATAGTTCTTAGGCTTCGTGCGTCCGACGATCGCCAGAATCGTGACAATCGGGCCCCTGCCTCCCAACACCCCGACTTTCCCACTTCCTTTTGTTAAAGCGTAAGCAATAGTTTGTCGGAATCGAACTGCGATCCGCTTCAAAACCGGTGTGTAATCACTGGTTTCCAACTCCACCGTCGAGTCACGTCATGCCATCACGGATTCTGCTGATAACTGTTTTCTGTATCACACTATGCTTCGCGGCAGTAGCTACCGCACAGAACGGACGACTCTTAAACAGTCGTCGCTACACTCCCTCCAATTACTATCTCGCACCCGTGACGCGAACTCCGCGACTTTCATTGAAGCAGATGGATCAGATTTATGGGCCGAGCATCTTGGTGCGAACTCAGCGAAAATCGGCTGAAGCATCACCATCGTTTGTCATCCAACCTCGATAAACACCCGGCGCATTGCAAATGAATCGCAAAACACTGCAACGAGTTGGATGTCGTGAGTTTTTCGTCGGCTATCGCAAGAGATCCAAAGCATGCCACTAACGGTCCGTAGTCAACCGCGAACGATTGACTAACCGGTAATTTCGTTCACGCCGGATCCCATGCAAACATATCGGTGCGGCGATTGCTCTTTTTGGCACCTTGTATGAGGGTACAGAGCAAAACTTTCAAGGCGGTGTCGATGTCCAATGTCGAACCGCGGCCTACTTACCGAGATCAGGTCCAGCTGCCGAGCTGCGTTTCAGGTTCCAACAGGCGTTTCAGGCCGCGAGTTTTACACGCTCTGTGACCTTTACTTTCACGACATTCGGTTTGATCATGAAACATCGAATTTTATTAGGGTTGTTGCTTCTCGCTACGATTAGCACCGATGTCGTCGCTCAAAATCGAACACACCGTCGACGAGGAATCATACTTGGTGGACTGGCCGGCGCGGCACTTGGTGTAGCCATCGGTGATAAAGGCAACAACGAGACAGCAGGAGCTCTGATCGGAGCGGCTGCAGGTGCGTTTGCCGGTGGCGCCATCGGCAATCAAAAAGATCAACGCATTGAACAGGAAATGCGATTACGCTCGGGTTTCTATAGCAATGAAATGACTGGAAACCCTCACCCCACGCAGATTCAGAGACACGGGTACCGTTCACAACATCCGCTGCAGTACAACGGCCAAACGGAGGCGACTGATCGCTTCTTTCCGTATCGATCCCAACCACCGCCGAACGTGCTTCCTGCTTATAACCAACCCTACGTTTACCCGCAGGGTCGCCGCTACCTCGCAGTCCCAAACGCAGATCCTGCAGGCAGCGGCTTTGGCTACGAGCGTCGTCCCCCTCGCCAAGTGGTCATCACCCCCGATCCGCCTGTTGGCCCCTTAAGTATTGATGACGTGTTGGGCATGAAACGCAGCGGTGTCAGCCCATCACTGATCTTGCGGCAGATCGAAATCCACGGATTCCAAGGCCACTTACGCGTTGCCGATATCATTACGCTGCACCAAAGTGGCGTTTCTGACACCGTCATTGAGGCAATGCAAATCCACGCGCAGCAGCGGCACCAGCAGTCCAGCGCAAGCTTCGCCACACCTCCAACGCATGAACCCATGCCAAATACAGCAATTGAAAACATCTTACCGCCACCCCCCGCACCGTCGCGATAAAACGCTATACCTTGATGCCAGTAACCAGACGGGGTGGAAGATGAGCCACTTCATTCACGTAGCTGAGCCGCCAAACCCCGGCATCAAGATTCAGCTTAGTCACGCCTGCGTTGCACAGACGATTGAGCTTAATCGGCCCGAAAGTCTCGCCTAACAAACGATCTAACAGCCTACGTTTAAAATCTGCGTGGGTTACAACAACCACACCGTGTTCCTGCTTGCTGACACACAACGTCAGGCGTTTCGCAACCTCAATCGCTCTGCACGCTGCCTCATTTGCAGATTCGCGTGGTCGCCCCCACCAACCCGTTGCTTTAAGCGAAGGGTCCAGAGTACAGAACGCCGGGGTTGATGCTGCCTGTTTGCTGATCTGACTACGTTTCAGGCCCGGTCCACCCTCGTTTGCCAGCGGGCCAAACCCACGGAAGATACCTCCTTCTTCAAACAGGTTCTCCCACACATGCACATGATGCCCCGTGCAATCATGAATCGCTCGAGTCGTCTGCAGTGCACGTAAAACGGGACTGGTAACCAGCATGTCAAATTCGCATGTCCGCAACCAGTCAGCCAAAAATTGTGTCTGAAGCCTTCCCACTGCAGTTAAAGGTGGATCCTCAACACGACAGTACGCCGGCTTGGCATTATTTTGACTCTGAGCATGACGAAT
>CAXGRW010000359.1:0-5783 GCA_964012125.1 uncultured Rhodopirellula sp. | reverse complement strand
AGATGCTCTGTCATGAAAACAGCCAGAATGGCCTTCATGCCATAGAACGAAAAGCGTTCGGCAGCTTCATTTCCGACAATATATGGGATACCAGACGGCATTCCGTCTGCTTTTGATGGTGCTGTCCTATAAGATGGTGTCATTACTACATGTGCCTGACGGTTGCCAGTGGAAGCCTCCACCCAGAATACTTTCCTGTTTTAACCAGGAGTTATAACCAAGAGTTATAACCAAAAGCATGAACCAAACACCGTCCTACTGGCAAGGAGAGCTCCCCGAAGGCTGGCTTCTTGTCACCGCAGACAGGCTTCCCGCGTGGATGCTTTCGCCTTTTGGAGCGACATGGGCCTCCAATCCAACAATCTGCCAGTTTGCTTCAGCAGGCCTTGCATGCGATCGAGTGCTGGTCGGAACGACTGATCCAACCAAAACCCTCCATGAGATAGCTATGGGGCATTCTGGCAGTCAGCATGACACGATCGTTGGGCCACTGGCTGCCGCAGAAGCCCGTGGCTGGAATGTGACGGTGGTAACAGACGTTGAGGAAGAGTTCTCAGATCTGAAGACGCGCTTCGCGAATCTGAATGTCGTTGGTGTTACTCCGCAATGCGTGCCGGAGACGGTCGAAGCAGAAGAAGAAAGTAGTTGCGGGCACGTTTTACGTGCAGCAATACATGAGTTCGAAAAAGGCAAAGTAGACCTTCTGTGGGTGCACCTCGGTAGTCTGGGTGTCTCATGGGATGCGCCTCAGGTGTGGCGAGACGGTTTTTTTGATGAGGATGATCCACCACCTGGCCCTGCAGCTGAAATTCCACAGTTTGCCGTAACCGACGAGACAGATCCGGATCAAGTGAGTGCCGTACGACAGATCTTTGCCGGTGAACTCGCGCATTTGGATGACTGGCTTGGGCGACTTGTTGCGAATGTCAGTGGTCGCTGGCAGCGATTCGGAATGTTACTACTTGGTCTGCGAGGTATTCCTCTCGGTTTGCATGGTCAGGTTGGCATTGCTCCTGATGAGCCAGCACCATACACAGAACTGACTCATGTGCCAGCGATTCTGGTTGATCCTGCGGATCGGCAGGCAAGTCAACGGTATGGCGGGCTTCTGATGCCCGTAGACCTTGGGGCGACTGTTGGCGAACTGATCGCAGGCTCGGGCGATTCAACGACGCAACGTGAACGGGTGGAAGGAACGCCTCAAGAAGTTGGTCAAAGCATCGGGCGGCTTCTTGAAGGTGACGCTGGGCTGTGGCGTAGTGGCGTTCGTGACCGAGTGTACAGCGTTGGTGGCGGTGGTCACGCCCTGACGGTTGCTGGTTGGTCACTTGTGCAGCCACTTGATGGACCGGCAAAACTTTTTCTGAAACCAGATGATTACTTTGACCTATCCGACGTTGCGGATCGTTCGCGGGATGTCTCACAAGGTCTCGCAGACTGCCTGGACGCCCTAGTTCACCGGCGTTCAAAGGCTGATACGGAACCTTTACCGGCCGTGCTGGTGGATGAAGGAACAAAGCGTCGATAGCCGAAAGAGGCGGATTTTGGCCCTGATCTGGTTTTGCCCTCATGCCGCGTGATCGATAGTATCTCGCCATTACCAAAAGCTCTCCGCTTGCTATCAAGCAGGTGCCGTGAATTGCGTTGACGGTGCGAGGCCGTCACAGATGTGTTGTGTCCATAGTTACTGAGATGATCCTTCATCAGGTTGCCCATTTGTTCAAGTTCGTGCTCTTGCTGATTGTGTCGGCGGTGGCGGTGTCGCCCCAGGTACGTGCAGCCAAAAATGAAGCTCCGCCACCTGTTCGACTACGAATTGAATGGGGAGGCGGTGAAGAGCGGTTGTGGACGGGGCGTATCGAAGTGCTCGCAACCCCTTCAGTCCAAAGTCCTGCTGGCGACAATTTCATAAATAGTCGCTCAGTCAGACACATTGACTGGTGCCTTCTCTCGGAACATTCAGATCAGGCTCTTGGGTTGCATCGTGAAGGAGCAGCCCTGGTTATTCAGAATAAGCAGCCATGTGATGGTGGTGGGATTGATCTGCGGATCAGTGATTGGCAATCAAAGCGACTTCGCATTTGGCTGAAGCCTACGGATCCGGCACCTGGAGAGACAGGAGTGGGCATCGAGGGATCGGTTGCAGCATTCTTGGTTGATCAATCACTCCATCAACTCGATGGCAGCGGAAATCGTCTGACAATTGGTGCCGTGGCAGGCGATCTTTTGCGGATGCGATTTTCACCACCGGTGTCATCCAAGACAAAATGGAAAACGGACCCAATGGCTCGCGTCGATGTTCACCCATTGCTGCCAACCAGGGCGGCCGGATACGGGAGCGTCGAACTTCGACTCGCGTTGAAAAATATCCGTACCGGGGAAGAACTGCAGACCCAATCCCAGCCACTCCTTCCTTTTGAATCGGGACCGCCTGCTGAGGGCATCGTGCTGGAAGAATGGCAGCCGGTTGTTTTTGAATGTGGAGTTCCTTCGGTTCCTGGTGTGTATCAGTTGCAGCTTGAAGCCATTGAACAAGGGAGCCTGCGATGGTCTCGTACTTTGGCGTCAGCCACAAAAGAATTTGTAGTTTCTTCAAACAGCACGCTATCGAGTGCGGCAGGTGAAGAGTCGTGGCAGTTGGTCTATGAACTCGACCCTGGGAGTCCTCGTTTGCATGAGCGTTTACGGCGATTACCTGGCCAGGCAGCAGCATCGATGGCATCGATGAGGAGAATTTCGTTACCGGCGATGCCGATGCCATCACTAGGTGAAGCTGCAGATCGAATCCCATCGTTGTCACTACCAAAAGTACCGATGCCTGGTCTGCCCAAGGTTCCTTCTGTTGATAGTCTGTTGCCGAGGTTTAGTGGTCTCCTTTCAACAGGACACTCGACGGTTGAGCCTCATCAACTTGGCGCGATGCTTCGACTGCCACCGATGAGTGCTTCGGGTGTGCCTACGTGGGAAGGGATTGTGATTACCGACGCTGTACCTGGTCGGCCGCATGCCGTGGAGATTGCCTACCCCAGCGACCAGCATGTAGCAGTTGGTTTATCAGTTCTTGAGCAGAGCTCTGGTGATACGCTTATTTCAGTTCGGCATGACGGTGGCTTTGAGGTGCCACGACCACCTGCTGGTTCGTCAGCAGTGCTTCGTCGGCACCGTTTTGTTTTCTGGCCTCGAACTCAGTCACCGCTGCTTGTGATCAGTAACTCATCGCGTCATCAGACGGCCACGGTCGGTCGGGTGACTGTGTATCGTGGACCAGCAAAGATGAGTGATTCGACGTTGCCGGTGAGTGGCTACGGGGAACGTCGGATCTTTGCGCCAGTGCCACGCGAGGCGACGGGTACGCAGGCAAGTGGCGAAGGAGATGTGGGCCAGCCTGCTGGATGGGTTCACTGGTACGATGAACTGTGGCAGACCGCTGAGCGTCTCAAGAGCCAGCAAGTTACCGGTTTGGCAGTTGACGTCTACGCTGGCGGAGCGAGTCTTTGGCAGTCCGACCTGACTGCTGGGGGACCACGATGGGAAGGCGGGGCAGGTGATCCTTCGTTTGATGAGGAAAACCGCCTTGCATTGCTGTGTCGAGTGAGTGAGCAGGCGGGTATGGGGTTGGTTCCAACGCTTCGGTTTGATGGCATTCATCCTCGAATAGAAAGCCTCCTTGGTCAGGATAACTGTAAGCCGGGTCTCCTTTGCTTGGGTCGTGACGGTGAGGTTCGTGACGCCTCTGAGACGTTAGTCGGTCGCCATTACAATATTCTTGATCCTCGGGTACAGGCTGCAGTGCTTGATGTTGTTGCCGAGCTTGTTGAGCGGCTACGAGGGTCTGGGGTCGTAGATGGAATCGCTTTGGAACTTTCTGCCAAAGGATGGCTTCATCTTCCGGGTGTTGCCTGGGGGCTCGATGACACAACATTTCTGAGGTTTGTGCAGGAGACAGGTCAGGGAAAAACTGTTCTTCATGATTCAGGCCCCAATCGGTTTGTGACTCGAGCTGCAGCAGTCGAGGGAGAATTGCGTTCGGCATGGCTGGCGTGGCGTGCGGAGCAGATAGCGATGCTTCATCAGGGTGTCGCCCGTATCGTGGCTGCTGAGGCTAACTGGAATTACTACATCATGCCAACGACCCTGATGTTTACAGGTTCAGTTGCTGAACGATTGAAGCCAGTTGTTGCGGGGCAGCCCCATGATCAGGCGGTGTTGTATGAGCTTGGCCTTGATCCAGCAGCACTGACTCGCCCAAAGAATGCCGTGTTCGTTGCGCCCCGGCTTCATACTGCAACGGAAGACGGCATAGGTGCTGCAACGATTGCAACAGTGAATCAATCAACTTCGATGTCTGCTTGGGAACGCCGTGCTTCACGAAGAGGTCTTGTTCTGATCGAGCAGCCAAAACAGGTAGACATTTCAGCTGTCATTCCACATGGGCCGTTTGATGCTTCAGAGTTTTCGGTTCCGAGTGTCATGCACGCGGTGAGCGGTGGACCAAAGCGACAGGAGTCATTGCTTCTTGGTCTGGCGACTGCTGATGCAGAAGTCGTTTTTGATCAGTCGCTTCGTTGGGCTGAATTGACGATCAGTGACACTGCTATTCGGCAGGCATTTCTGTCTTTTCCTGTGCGAGACATGCAATCTGTAGAGGGCGTGCCAGCTGATTTTCCAGTTCGTTTTGTTCAGGGTAATGACGCTTCCTGGCTGTTGGTAGGAAATGCGAGTCGGATGGCGGCGCAGGTCAACTTGAGTCTAAGCGCCGCTGCAACCGGAGTGGACGTCATCACAGAACAAACACTGTCAACGATTGACAATCAGCTTAAGGTTGAGCTCATGCCTTGGAGCCTTCGGGTTATCCAGTTGGATCGCTCAGAGGTAGATACCCGGCCTCTCGCAGCAGCAGTGCATTTTGAAGAGGATGCGGTTCGTTCAATTGAGGAAAGTGTGGCTGACTTACGGCAACGTCAGGCAGTACTCGAGACGCCTCCTCAGATTCTGGTGCTTGATAATCCAGGATTCGACCTGCCAAGTCTGGGTAATGGTGTGACTGGCTGGGAGGTTGTTGAAACCGCCAGTGGGCAGCTCGAGCTGGTTGAAGCGGTCTCACCAATAGCCGGTGATGATGAAAAGAATCAGGCGATTCGTATGACATCAGTTGGTAGTCTTGCGACGGTGCGAAGTAATCCATTTCAACCGCCGCAGACGGGTCGCTTAAGTGTTGCGGTTTGGCTCCGACTGCCCCCATCTGTGCCTCAGCCGCCGCTACGAATTGCCGTTGAAGGGGTTGATAGTGGCGAACAGTACTATCGATTTGCACCAGTTGGCGCAGCGGCCGGTGGGCGACCGTTGCAAGAAGGATGGAATCGCTTTGTTTTACAGGTGACCGACCTTCCCAGCGACCCAAATGAATCACTGCGTTTACGATTCGATATGCTCGGTCCGGGTGTCGTCGAAATTGATGAGCTCGAAGTCTACGATTTGGTGTTCAATCAGGAGCAGCAAAATGAACTCCATGGAGTACTCAACGAGATGGAAAGTGAGCTCGCAGACGGTGCCACGGCACGGGTGCTCTCTAGGCTCGAGGGGTACTGGCCACGTTTTCTTCAGGCAGCGGTTAGTGACGAGCAGTCCAAGAGAGTTGCGCGGCGGGTTGCCCGACGTGAAGAACGACAGGTGAAGGCAGAGGACGAGGCCACTGAAGAGGATGATGGATTCTTCAATCGAGTCCGAAGTTGGTGGCAGTAGTCGGGGCCGGCACTGGCTTTGGCACTGGCTTTGGCACTGGC
>CAXGRW010000358.1:0-5798 GCA_964012125.1 uncultured Rhodopirellula sp. | reverse complement strand
GAAGAAAACTGTCACGCCGTTCGGCAGGGTAAGTGTACTCAATGGCGGCACGCCGATCGTCATCCTCCAGCAACGCTTGTAGCGTCGGCCAGTCAATGGAATGTTTCATTTTTTTTCGGCGGGACCCAAACATGATTTGTGCGCGAACGTGGTGTTGCTGTTACCTCAGAGGTGCTTGCAGGGCACGGATCTACAACGCTGACGTTCAACGCCGATGAGAATGAAAACCGTTTGTTAATGATATTAAGGGAAAGTGGTGTTTCGTCGGTTGGCGTGTTGAGGCGGATCACCTTGCGGCAAACGCTCTGGCAAAGCAACCACAACTATCTGATACCGGAAGAGATTATCTCAGATGACACTCCAATAATGAACCACCGCAGTGCGGTGCTGGTAAGTTTTCTCTGCTTTTCAGGATGATTCGACGGGGACGGGGGGCACCAGGGGTGGGGCGTTTAGGACGCCAGGGGCGGGGCAATGCGGCCGTTACGGTTCAACCTTCACAACGAGCCGCTCAGACCGGTTATTCGGTTTGGGGAAAAGTTGCGTTCATCGACGTTTTGAAACGATGGGCGATGCTTTGGGCGATTTTGGAACTTCGAAAGTGCGTTGTCAGCGATGATGACAGTTGCGAAGGTAGAGAAACAACCCTACAAACAATAGCGTCGAAGGTGCCACGAGCAAGCTACCCGGGCATGTGCACGGGGATGTATTGCCGCTCGGTGGTTGACGGCGTGTGGATGTGCATTCTAGAGATGTGCATTGTTAGGGTTTAAGGTGTGTTTACTTGGTTACGATCAGGACGGAAGTCATGAGAAGTCAATTCAGTGGGTTGGGAATAACATGTTTGCTCGGGCTGGCAGTTTTGCTTGGGGGCGTTGGGTGTTCCAACCCGGATGCTCCTGAATTACAACCAGAAACGCCGGTTGGGGAAGTAAATGACTTGAAAGAGAAAATGCCAACTGGCGAGGAGATCGAACAGGCTGCCGGTAATGCGATGGACGCGGTTGCTGATGGTGTATCGGGAGCGTGGGCGAAAGTGTCCTCGGCAATGAAAAATTTCGAGGGTGGTCAAGAAATGCTAGTAAACATGAAAGACATGTACGGCTCGGCGAAATCGTCGCTAAGGGACGTCACAAGCGAGGAGTCAGCTGAAAAGGCAAAGGCCGAACTGAACAAGTTGTCCGAGAAACTTGATGAGTGGAAGCCCAAGTTAAGTGAGATGTCGGAAGACACCAAGGTCGGAGTGAAACGGTTCTTCGAGCATGTCGCGGATCAACTCTCAACGATGGGCGAGGAGTTGAATGATAATGAGTGGGTCAACGAAATCCTGAAGCCGAAACTGCGAGAGGTGATCGAGCAGCTCAAGTCGCTGGTGTAGTCACCGTTCACAGGCAGGTTGTCTGCAACTTAGGCGAACGATGCCTGAGTTGCCAAAGACCTGTCGGTCCGCCAAGCGAGTGAGCATCCGCCCTACGGCGGATGCTTGCCAGGATGGAATCATCTGGAACGTAAGAAACATCGCCTCCACCAATGCCAGCACTAAGGTGGCGCCTTATGGAAACGGTTGTTTGTCCAGACAGCCTGAATGTAACAGCTGGCCACACTGATGAGTTGACACCGTGTTAACTAGATGACACCGTGTTTAGGCGAGTCTATGTAATCTTCGGATGACCCATTCCATCGTCAACATGGTCGCGATTAACCACATCAACACCACATTTCGTCGTTCTGTGAACTGACTGTTTGGCGTGCCCGGCAGAATAGTGACTTGCGGTTGCGGTCTTACAGCAGCCACCAGTTGAGTCTGCACTTCGGCATCCGAGGTGGTGGGTTCCAGTGGCAGGTAAGTCCCGTTGGTGATGGAAGCATATTGTTGAAGTTCCTCGTCGTTCCGGCGAGGTCGTTCCAGTTCAATCGTCGGCAGACGCACTTGAACCGACTGACGCAAAACCTGCTCATCCAACGCGTCGCCTAGCGTGAGCCGCAATTCATAGCTACCTGACTCTCTTACGATGAAGCGTCCTCCATAGGTTCCGGCACGTGGCTCACCCTTGAGTGGCTGCAGCGTGATGTCGTCGATGCGACCGCTGGGTGAAAGCAGCTTTGCGGGGACTTCAGGAACGTCAAGTGGTTCGTATTGTTCATTCGACAGTACTGCACGCACGGCGATAGTGTCACCGATCATCGCTTTGTTGTTGTCCACCAGCAGAACGCCACGAGTGCTGTCCCTCAGCAAACGCCCTTCGCTGACCCAACGAACAAGTTTGGTGTAGTAAGTGTCAAAATAGGCATCACTTTCGGCACGCAATCGCCACATTTCACCGCTGCCCTGAAAGTAGACTTTGCCAGCACCGTAGAAGTGTGAGGCCAAGTAGATCGGCAGGGAACCACCGATTTCACTCGTAGGGTCAGCGAAAAGTGCGTACACCTTTGCGCCCGCTTTCGGACTCTTTGAATCCACGTAGTCGTAGACGCCGGAGAATTCGGCCCAGACTTGTTCGCTTTCTTCCGGTGTGTCGGCAACCCAGAGGAACTCAGCACGGCGTGCCTCTGGGGTGAACTTGAGGGGCCAAGCCACGCTTCCCCCTTGGCGACCTCCGTCAAATAGCATCGGACGACTAGTGAAGTTCAATGGATAGAAGCCGGCAATGGTTGCCATTCGCGGATCTGTTCGCCGACGCTTCCATTCCGGGTGGTAAACAGGACCGGCAACGATGATCATTCCCCCGGCTTGTCGGGAAAGCCAGCGATCCAACAGTGTCAGCTGCTCGGCAGATAGATCGAGCCAGTTTGGGTCAAACAATGCAATGGCGTCATACTTGAACAACTCTTCGGCAGTCGATGGGAAGGTAGACAGAATGTTATCTGCATCCTGACTGATTCCAGGTTGTCCGGTCTGCAACCAGGCGTCCAGTTGGATTGAATTGTCGCGGTACAGCATGTTGCGCACGAATCGGTATTCGCGGGTGGGGCCCCCAGCGACGGCGAGGACCTTGAGCTTTTCTCCTACGACCTCATAGCGTGCGTCTCGAATGTTATCTTCTTCATTGTTGTCAGCTTCAGGAGCGACAATCCGGATTGCCAACCTGCGGCGCCCCACAGCTTCGGGCTCGAGTTCGAATCGGATCCCTGTGAGTGTCCCGTCGTTTTTAACTCGCACCCTCTGAGAGTCAATGACTTCGCCGGGTGGTGTAACACCCTTTTCTGTTTCACTTGGGGTCTTTTTGGTGGGGCCTTTATCCAGCCCATCAAGAAGTTGCACCTCAACTTCCAATGGCTTTTCCCCGCTTCCCTGCAGTACGGCACTGACTGCGAACTTGTCGCCCGGGTACACACGGCGGGGTGCGTCAATGTCAACGATCCGCACGTTCGTGGGAGCGGACGCACTGCCCAGCCCGATCGGATATATCGAAACTTGACTACGCCTTGCGGCAGCCATTGCGATGTTAACATCGGTACCACCGTTGTTTTGACCGTCAGAGATCAAAACGATCCCCGCTAAAGTTGAGGGATCATGATCGGTAAGGACGTTACGGACGGCGTCACCTATCCGACTTTGACTTCCGATAGCCGCCAGTTCATCTCCCCAGTCGACCACTCGCATCGGTTGTTCGGGTGTGTCCTGATCGGAATCCTCGTCAGGAGCTGCGTTGGTTTCGGGTGATTGAAGACCCAGCACTTCGGCGAGCGACTGCTCGGTGTGGACGCTGTACACGCTTCCCAAGCAGACTGTGCCCAGCAGGATTGAGAGCGAGGCTGGCAACAGCCACCAACCGACGATAGCGGCACGTCCGAACGCGCCCAACCCGAGTGAAATCAACCCCAAGATCACACCGATAGCGATCAGTGCGGCGCCTAGCATTGCGATGGGCGAGAATGCAGACTGCGTACTCGGCTCGGCTTTTGGGTTGGCTTTTGCATCAAGCCCACCCATCGAATCGATCAACCGCGGTTCGGCTCCATCACCAAAAGCGTAAACGCTGACACGATGCTCCGAGGAAAGTTTTTCCAGCAGTCCGCTGTCACCGACCAACTTCTGTGCCCGCTTTATCCGTGATTGTGTCGTGGGTTCAATTCCGGCCGGCAACGACATGCTTTGGCTAGTGTCTACCAGAATGGCAACTTCACTGGGGCGAGTCACCATTCGCTCGGTGCGTCGCTGCAGATCGAAGAAGAAAAACACGAGGGCGAGTACAGTTACCAGTCGCAGTCCGATCAGCAGGACACGAATGGGCTTCGGCATCTCCTGAACGTCTCGACGGTAAAAACGGATACACAGGTAAAGCAATGTCGCCAGAGCTGCTGTGATCAACGCCCATGCCCACCAGCCTTCCAGTGCCGAAACACGGGAAAACTCATAGATAATCTTGCTTGTGCCTTGCGGGTCATTCATCGGCTTGCCCCCAAGGTTGCTCGAACACGTGGCTCGGAGTTCCCGGCCGACGCATGGTAGCTCGCCCAATAGGCCAGCAATTGCTCTGCAGCGAGGATAAGACCAAGGAGTCCCAGTAGCAGCAGCGTGAGAGTGGAGCTTCCCGTTGCCTGATTTTCATCGCTCCACGCCGAACTTTTCATGAACGTGATCTGCAGGGGAAGTAGTTGTTGCTGTATCGCGGCGGCGTCTGCACGCTCTAGCTCGCCTTCTCCGATTCGGATCACCGACGCGACGGGCAGAATTTGACCGCTGCCATCTATTCGGGTCAGAGCCCATTCAGAGATTCCCGGGTGCAGAATCTCCGCGACGCTTGCATCGCCGTCGATGACCATTTCGTCTGGTGACACGTCAACGACATAAACAGGCTCGTCAGCCGCCGAATCTGGCTCTACCAGCGTGCTTGCCAATTCGATTGGGATTCGCGGGGGCTCGTTGTTTGCGGGTATGTAGGTCACCTGGTCGGTGTATTGTTCGACGGGCAGGCGTTTGACCAGACTTGAGTCGATGAATCGCTGCGTGTCAGGTGCTGCCCCGCTCCACAAAAGTGCGTTTGTTTGCAGCAGGAAGACCACAAACGTGGGGTCACCAGACCAGTTGGTCCATCTTCCATCGAGCCCGGATAAAACCGTGACAACGGAACCTTCGCCGACATTGTGCTTCGTGACAAACGGCTCTCCATCGCGTCTGAGTAGAACATTGCGGACTCGTGGACGCTCGGCATTCGGCTCATCTGTAGTCGCTTCATCGCCCGTTGAGTTGTCAACGCCAGGATTTTCCTGCTCGAGTGTCCAAGAGCGGGCGACGTTGACCAACGCGAATGCAGCTTCGCCAGCGACCGTTAGCGGCGCTACGAGCGAGGATGGATCCCCAAACTGTAGGTCAGCGGTGTTGCTGTCGTCGCTGAGTTCAAGCGGCTTTGCCTTGCCCAATTCGCCGGGTAATAAATTGCGTTTGGGGCTGTAAAGTATCTGGTTGTAACTCGGCACGTTCGTGTCGGCTCCGACGAACAAGGCAAGCCCTCCACCACGTCGAACATACTCACTTAAGGCATCGGCCGCGTTCTCGCCTATCTCCGGGACGTCAACCAGATAGACAGCACGGTACGGAGCGAATGTTTCCAGCGTCGCCGAACGCAAAAAGGATGGCGGTTGCCGATCCGGTATTGCACCCGTCTGGACTTGGCTTCCAGGATTCAACACTGAGGCGATGTGATAGCCGCCTCGGTCATCCGCTGACCCATCAATGACCAGTACTTTTTCGGAGTTGCTGAGCGGCAGAGTGCAGGTTCGTGAGTTGTCGATCGCCAAGGCATCTTCTGGCAGGCTGACTTCGATCGCATGAGTTCCTTCTGCGGGAATGAAGA
>CAXGRW010000357.1:0-5823 GCA_964012125.1 uncultured Rhodopirellula sp. | reverse complement strand
TTGTATGATCTGGGGGATTGGATCGGTGAGCGAGGACAGTATTCAGGTGGTCCAAACGTCTTCGCTTCGGTATTTTTATGCTTGCCCTTGCAGGGCTGGTCTTGGCAAAGCGGTGCCAATGGCCGCGGTTCCGGTCATGGAATCGCTGGCGTAACTTGGATGTGATTTTAGAAGTAACCGCGGCGTTTCTTTTCTTCCATTCCGGCACCGCCCTCGTCTTGGTCGATGATCCGGCCCTGCCGCTCACTCGTTTTAGCGAGCAGCATTTCCTGAATGATCTCAGGCAGAGTCGTTGCTTCACTCTCAACCGCACCCGAAAGTGGATAACACCCTAGCGTTCGGAAACGCACCATTTTGGTTTCTTCTTTTTCGCCCGGAAGCAGAGGCATCCGGTCGTCATCCCGCATCAAAAGGATGCCATCGCGTAAAACAACTTTTCTCATTGCTGATTTGTACAGCGGCACAATGGGAATGTTTTCAAGATGAATGTATTGCCAAACATCCAACTCAGTCCAGTTGCTCATGGGAAAGACGCGGATCGATTCACCTTTGTTGACTCGCCCGTTGTAGAGGTTCCATAGCTCTGGTCGTTGGTTCTTCGGGTCCCAGCGATGAGACTTGTCACGGAAACTGAATACCCGCTCTTTTGCTCGGCTTTTCTCTTCGTCGCGGCGTGCACCGCCAAACGCTGCATCGAACTGATACTTGTCCAATGCTGCCTTCAGTGCGTCTGTTTTCATCAATTCCGTGTGACGCTCACTGTCTTCCCATGGTTTGATGTCGTGCTTCAGGCCTTCCTCATTGGTGTGGACGATCAGGTCGAGCCCCAGCTCTTTTCGAGCGTACTCCTCTCGGAACTCGATCATCTCCCGGAATTTCCAAGTCGTATCGACATGCATCAATGGGAACGGAGGTTTGGCCGGGTAAAAGGCTTTCCGGGCCAGATGGACCAGAACTGCCGAGTCTTTGCCGATGCTGTAAAGCATGACGGGCTTCTGGAATTCTGAGACCACCTCACGAATGATGTGGATGCTCTCGGCTTCGAGTTGCTTGAGGTGGGTAAGGCTGTAGTCCGACATGTCGAGAAACTGTGTGGGCTGATATGAGCGAGGGGGCATGTCCCGCAGCAAGTAATTGCTGTCATAAGGACCGGCTACCAAATCTGAATGCTGCCTGGTGACTTCAGTTGCCACCGCAGGGTGGCTTGTGGGCTGCCATGACCTGCCACAGGGCAGCACGTCCCGTGACATGGCAGGAGGTCGCACTTCATGTGCAATGCCAGAAGTATAGACGCCTGACAGAACCCCGCTAGATGAATCGGCAGGCAGGGTCAGTTCCGCGCGGAAAACTCATGTTTCACGGCGAATTCAGCCCGTATTGTTCATCTTTTCGCCTGCGGATCACTCAGTCACTGCCTCGTTTACCCCGAGAAATTTGCAGGATGACACCCTCAGATTCAGCGTCGTCTCCCAGCGGATAGGCAGCGACACGTCTCAATTCCAGGTTGGCCAACGCGCCCACATGCCGAGCCTCGTTTCGTTCCTCAAGCCATTTGGGGCCTTTGATCAACAGCAGACGATCAACATTCGTCCAATGAGGTTCCATCCAACGACAAAATTTGGCCACACTGCCCACGGCTCTGGACACGATCGTTGAGAAGCGAAAGTCTTCCAGTAAATCTTCGCCACGGGCCCCGTAAATGGGAACCGGAAGTTGAAGTTCTTCAATGATCTCGCCCAAGGCATTCGCACGTTTTGAGACTGATTCGGCGAGCGAAATTTCGATATCCGACCGGAGAATGGCCAACGGAATGCCCGGGATACCGTTGCCGCTGCCAAGATCCAGAACTTCCTCGCCGGGTTCCAACAGCGGAGCCAATTGCAGACAGTCGCGCAGGTCACGACCCACAAACAGGTCCCACGTCGTGTGACGCGTCAGGTTTAGTTGCTCATTCCATTTCCATAGGATGCGAGCATAGTTCTCCAAACGCTCGGCGATTGCTTCGTCAATCTCCATGGAGTGGGCTTCGAGTGCCGCGGCAAAATCAGGATCGATTGGCATGGGTCTGTTCGGTGGATTGATGCATCAGGGTGTAGCAGAATAATGATGGACGGCGTGCTCGTTGGGAAGGACGCGCCCGCTGATGGGAACATGGTTTCCGTGATGAATTCGATTTTTTACGGCTTGTGAGCGCGTGTTAAGGCCAGAACCGGCCTTGTTGAACCTCCAGGCTGCCGCCAAAGTTGTAGATTGAGCGTCTGGTTTGCCGCAGGCAGCCCCGTTTTGTTCGGGCGTCAGTCTTCTGGCCGGTAGCAGTCTTTACCGGCTCGAAGTGATTTGTCAGCTGCTTCGTGGAATCAGGAATTACTTGTGCTTGTAGGTCGTGTTGTGAATTTTGGCGATTCCGATACCGAGAACGGCGTGATTTCCTCTGTTTTTGTGTATGGAACGCTGAAACGAGGGCAGTGTCGTGGTGCGATGTGGCCCTTTGAGCCGCTGAAGGTTTCAGTCGTTTTTACTCACGGAAAGTTGTTTGATCGCTCTGATTACCCGGCGATGACCAGTGGAACCGATGACGTCGTCGGAGAAAAATGGGATTTTCGTCCAGAGCAGATGCCGCGAGTTTTGGAAGTCTTGGACGCGATCGAGGGGGCGAACCAGCAGGGCGTTCCGGATTTGTATCGCCGCGTTGTCGTCAACACGTGGGACCTTTGCGAATCAGGTACCACTGAAAACCGCATCGATGCAGAGATCTCTCGTAAGTCCTACACCTATCACTATGCCAGCGATCCCGCCGATGATGGCTTCACGCGCATTCTGCCGGATCAATCAGCCGAGACGAGTGTCAGGCTGTGCGTTCAATGGCCAACAGCATCCTGAAAATGCTTCGGTATTAGAATTCGTTTGGCGGGTGCATTCTTTGTTAAAAAGCATACATGGGCCGGCGATCTTTTCGATGTCAGCGTGCTACAGTTCGATGTCTTCGAGCAGGTCCCCGTCACCACTCCACTTAGGCGTTGGATGGACTGTGTCGCCAGGTCGTACCTTCTGTTTGTCTTGAAGGAGACGCAGGTTCTTGGCTGTGTAGAGGCGGGGGACATGGGTGTCACCGCGGCGTAATCGGTACAGAATGCAACCCTTGCTTTGAACAAAGTACATGCCCCACACCTGAGCAACGAAAAGCTCTCGCTCGAGAGAAGCGCCAATGGTTTCGACTTGATCACCGATGTCAATTCCATCAGAGTTCACTTTGAGCCACATGCTTGGTCTCAAGCGAAACCTGAGTGATCCATAGCTGTAGTGATAGTAGACTCCATCAAATCTGTCACGTCGAAATACACGCTCACTGGGAAAGCAACGCGTTGCGACTGGAACATCATCTGGATGGATGAATCCCTGACCATCCTGTGGCCAACGTGGGATACAACCGTAGTCAGGAAGAGGTGGCCAATCCATTTGATTTGTGTGAGGTTTCCTTGGAATGGACAGGACGCGTGAGCGATTTCAGCGTCACGGTTGCCTTCTGGTGATCAGTTCAATCCACGAAGAACTCACCGATGTGTCCGGCGAATCCTACCGGGGTAGTATGCATGGCCGGAAAGGATGACCTGCATATGCGTGATCAGAGGACCGAGGGTGTTGCTGTGGTTAAAGGAATTCACTGACCGGCATGACAAGGATTTTACCATCCCCGATTCGTCCGCAACGGGCAACTGCCACAATCTTTTCGAGTACTTCTTCGCACCGTGAATCATCGACCCAGAGCGTGATTTCAACCTTGGGCACAAACGCTTCGGAGTATTCCGTTTCCTGGTACTCATCAAGGTAACTTTTTTGACGACCGTAGCCTTTGACTTCAGTTACGCTCAACGCCTCGATCGGAGCCCGACGTAAGCTCGTCAGAACTTCTTCGGCGAGGTGAGGGCGGATTACTGTGACGATTTGCTTCATGGTTTTCCTGTGACTCCCAGTCTAACGCTCCTTGCCACTCAGAAAAGGCGGCAAAATGCACTGTGGGCCAATCCTGCCACAGTTTTATCTCTGTGTCGCGGCTTTTTACCGTGTCTTTGCGAAGTGAATTGAATCATACGCAGTTCCCAGAACTGCATTCTTGTAGACTGGTGCTTGCTGGCAGCAGGGGGGGCTGCTGAGCACACAAATGAGATCGCCCCAAACGGGGCCTCGGGTGTCCCAACTGTGTTTACCGCATTCGGCTTTCATCTTCATCGTTCCCCGGATACTTGCATGCCATCGCAACGCCTTGTGAATTTCATTCGTGTCAACCTTACTTCCGCAGCATTTGTGCTTGTGTTTGCGCTTGTGTTCGCAGCGTTCGTGCTCGCGTCGGGGGCGCGCAGTCGGGCGGTCGCGCCTGAGGGCCCGCCCCCTCCTTTAACGTTGACGCAGGGAACGCTGACGTTAGTGGGTGATGACTACTCGTTCACCGAGGGACCGACTGCTGATGCTTCGGGGAATGTCTATTTTACGGACCAACCCAATGACCGTATTGTTCGCTATGACTTTGCCACAGGAAAATTGACTGATTGGCTGAAGCCTTGTGGGCGGGCGAATGGTCTGTGCTTCATCGCTCCCGACAAGATGATCGCTTGTGCTGATGCCAATAACGAACTTTGGCAGATTGATATTGGTAATAAACAGCACAAAGTCCTCGCGGCGGGAACCGACGGGCAAAGATTCTCAGGGCCAAACGATTGCTGGGTTGATCGTGACGGCGCGATTTATTTTACCGACCCTCTCTATAAACGCCCCTATTGGACTCAGGTGATTCCCGCAGACAACCCGCGTGGCGTTTATCGGGTTTCTCCAGAAGGTAAGGTGACGAAAGTTGCTGGCGACTTGAAACAACCCAATGGTATTATCGGCGACGCAGAGAATCGTCAGCTCTACGTCGCTGACATCGGCGATGGCAAAACGTATCGCTACCAGATCGATGCATCCGGGCAACTCACCAATCGGATTTTGTTTTGCTCGCGGGGAAGTGATGGGATGACCATTGATGAAGATAGAAATCTTTACTTGACTGGCTGGGGAGTAACGATATTCAATCGTTATGGTACGAAACTGGAGTTTATTCCCGTTCCAAAAGGATCGACTGCGAATGTCACCTTCGCGGGTCCCCAACGCAGGGATTTATTTATCACGGCAAAAGATTCTGTATTTGTCATCAAAATGAGTGTTGCCGGTCTGAAATAGATCTTTGGTGTGTGCGTTTCTGGGCAGTTGCTGCTGTTGTAGGAAATCGCTTGTACTCTGTGCGACCGTGTATCCTGATGTAACTCCGAGTTGCTGAGCCATTACGATCTGTCAGGATACAGTGGTAGTATGGATCCTAGCATTTCGTTTCTCGTCACTGCCTTGTCGCCCTCGACGTTCAATGGTTCGTTTGCTTTTCAATTACGTTCAACCTCGCCGTCGACTGCTTGGGGGCATCTTGTCGCTTGCGGTTGCACTGTTGCTGGTGACTGCTGCTGGAGCCAGGTACCTGAACGCTGACACCGATGGCACTGCGGTGGCACCCACTCAGAATACCGATGCCTTTACTTTTGTTCGTATTCGATATGACAGTATCGGGGGTTACAACGAATCCTGGTATCGATATGAAGGACGCGACTGGCAACGTTGGGAAACTGATTATCCGCGGGCAGAAAAAAATCTCATCTATCGATTGAATGAATTGACATCGATGAAGATCAATCCTGATCCCATCGTGCTGCGTTTAACCGATGAACGCATTCTCGATCATCCATTCATTTTCATGAGCGACATCGGTTGGCAACAGTTGTCACAGCCTGAGCGTGCTGG
>CAXGRW010000356.1:0-5833 GCA_964012125.1 uncultured Rhodopirellula sp. | reverse complement strand
CTCGGTGACACGTTCACGTGTGCCCCCGTGCACAATCTTGTTCACCGGCGAACACTGATCCCGGACGGCGTATCTTTCACGAGCACGCGCCCCACAGAAAGTCCCAACCACGAATTTCTAGCCTCGACTGACAGTTGGTTTCGACCAGCCACCGTCACAACAGGGCCCGATGGGGCCTTGTGGATCGTCGACATGTACCGCCTCGTCATTGAGCATCCGGAATGGATAGACGATGAACGGGAGAAAGAACTTTTCTTGCGTGCTGGGCACGATCGCGGACGAATCTATCGTGTGCTACCCACTGACACCCCACCGCGTCCCATCACCAAACTGAACAAACTGGACTCATCCAGCGTTGCTGACCTGCTGGGCTCCAGTAATGGGCGTGTCCGTGACCTCGCGCAGCAAGAACTTGTGACAAGACGCGACTTTGCAGTCACTGAAAAACTAGAGCAATTGACCGGACACGGGCAATCAGAGATGGGAAGATTGCATGCTCTATGCACACTGGCTGGCATTACTCTGCCAACACCAGAATTATTAGCAAGCGCACTTCGCGATACCTCAGCTACGGTTCGCCGCCATGCAATCCGACTTAGCGAAACCCACATCTCGTCCGCAAAATCTCCAGCACAGGAACTATTGCGACAACTTGAGCACATCACGAGCGATGAGGATCCGATGGTACTCATGCAACTCGCCTACTCACTCGGATCCGCACCCGGGAACCAAGGTGTTACGGGGCTCGCTTCATTAGCAATGCAGACGCAAAACGCCCCCTACCTGAAGGCCGCGATTGTAAGTTCACTGAACCGCGAAAACCTGGCTGCCTTCTATGCTGCGATTTCAGAAAGTCCTGTTATCGCGAAGTCATTTCGACCCACCATCCTCGAAATGGCATCACGAATGAAAAATGTGCAATTTCTGACGCGGGTCGTGAACGAACTTTTAAAACAGCTGGAATCCTCTCCTGCATCCGTCGCCAGCATGCGTTCACTTACATCGATACTGACAGTAATGGACCGCCAAAACAACGAATTGCCACAGCAGACAGCGGCGAGAATCGACAAGGCGTTGGCACAGGCTTTGATCACAGCAAACGACGAAGAAATGACGGTCAGCGTCCGGATTGCGGCAATCGAATTATCAGGACGCACGGCCAAGCACACCGAAACATTACTCGAACTTTTGTCCAGTACCGAACCGATCGAAATACAGACAGCAACCACAAAAGTTCTCGCACCGACTAATCCCCAAGAGATTTTAAAACGATTCACTGGCATGAGCCCGGGGGTTCGTTCCGCCGCGGTCGAAAGCTTGTTGTCCCGCGAATCAACAGCGCGTGACCTGATGTCGGCAATCAGCACGAAAGCAATTCCAATCAACTCGATAAGCCTGCTACATCAGCAACGGCTCACCAGCCATGTTGACAAGGAACTGCAAGCAGAGGCAAAAAAACTATTTGACTCATCCCAGACATCAGACGAACGAACGCAACTCATCAGCAAGTATCAATCATCGATATCCCCCAACGGCGACATCCCACGTGGAAAACAAATTTTCACACAGCATTGCGGTACCTGCCACCATTTCAAAGGTATCGGTAATAAGGTTGGGCCTGACTTGACCACCCTGAAAAACCGATCAGCCAATGCCTTAGTGACAGCCATCCTTGATCCTGGCGCAGCGGTTGAGGACAAGTACCTCAACTACAGTCTGCTTACATTTGACGGCGTCGTCCACGCAGGGATCATCGCAGGAGAAACGAGCACTGCACTCGAGCTCCTGCTTGCCGATGGGAAAACAAAAACAATTGTTCGCAGCGATATTGAAAGGCTCCAAACAACAGGTCAATCGTTGATGCCAGAAGGCATGGAAAAAAACATCACGCCTGAACAAATGAGCCATCTGATCGCATTTCTCAATGGGGGATCGGAAATCACAGAGGGCGATTCACACACGCCGCAACCTGGAAACGTGCCGGTAGCCGTCAAGGCAAATGCAGAGGGCACACTTCATTTGAAGGCAGCAGCGTGCGAAATGCATGGTGAACAATTTCGCTTTGAACCCACTTACGGAAATATCGGTTTCTGGAATCAAAGCGATGAGTTTGTAAAGTGGATTATCGAAGTGCCTGCCAGTGGTGATTATGAAGTCATTGTGGATTACGCTTGCCCAGATGTTGCCGCAAAAAACACTTGCCGCTTGAGTTCTTCAAACCAGACATTACGAGCAACTGTCGCGACGACAGGTAGCTGGGATGAGTATCGCGAGCTCAACATCGGAGAACTTAAGCTGACAAAGGGTGCAGCCTCAATTCGGTTCGGAGCGGAAGCTGAGATTAATGGCTGGCTGATGGACCTGCGAGCAATCACCCTCCGCCCCGCAAACACAGAGACGCCAGCGGAGCCAAACAGCCGCGCCCAGAATCGGTGAACCAATTTTCAAAATTGAAGAATCCATGCCGGACGAGGCTTTTTTTCACAATTGTTTGCCATCAAAAAGCGCATGCCCTGTGCCGCAAGCGAGCCTTCACCTTCAGCATGCCGTAGAGATGACTCGTAAGCATTCGCACAAACACTGGCCATCCTCGCACAAACAACCGCGTCAACCCTCCTGACGATGCGGGGATCCCCACTCCGCTGAGCTTCAACTCTCCACCTCTGATCTGCTATCGCGGAACATTTATCGCGGAACATTGAAAAGCCATGAGCGAAGGGCTCACATCAAGGGCAGCCAGAATCAACCGGTGCGATCGCTCCCAAACGCGGCACCGCTTCGGTGTTCAAGCAGTTTTGCATCTACGCGATCGTTCTGCTCGGTATTGTCGCTACAGCAGAATCCTGCGGCGTACGAGCCTTTGTCCATTGATCCCTTCACCTTGCGACGCTTGATCCCACCGATGTAACGACACGGTTAGCTTCTCTCCAAAAAAGAACGTCGCGAAAACACTGCTTCTCATCCAAAGTCAGTTGGCATCAACTTTCGTACTGATCCCAAAACCTTTCACCTTAAGAACGGGATACCCTCGCTACCAACCTAGGCTTCGCGGTTAGCAATCACGAAGGTGCAGTCTTGAAACGCTTGCGAAGTTGTCAACCGGGACGGTTGTTGCCCAAATTGCATTGAGCTTTGGATTACGGGTGAGCAACTTCCAATTCTACAGTTTTGTACCTCACTGACAAACTTCACGAGCCAGGAAAATGGCAGACCCCGGCACTCGTGCTTTTTCCTGATGAACGAATCCTCATCTTGGCCTCTGGTCTCGATTTTTTTGAGGAAGAAATCCGGTAAGAAAGGTTCATTCGTCTACTTATTCAGGCAAGTGTTGAAGAGCACTCCATTCCGAAGATGATTGCCGAGTGTGTTGAAAAATGGTTCAAAAAAGATGGTGTTCGGTGAGCAAGAGCGTGCCAACGGAGATATGAACCGTTGCTCAATGCGATGCGACCTGCGTTACTTGCTGAATCAGCGTGCTGAAGAGATATCCAGTCAGAAGAACCGTACACACTCATAGAACATTGGCAAACGCAAAAACAACGGATGTTGCAAGACAGGTTTCCGAATCGAGGTGCAGTCCTGCGGAAAGAACTCAGGGCATATGACTTGACAAACGAGAGCCTGCCATCGGAATCCCCAAACGAGCCTACAGCAAATTAGCAGCTTCAATACTGCGGGGCTTCAGCGACGCAGCGTGGACCGTGTTGACAGTCTGACTGACTCAACACGCAACTTCTCCCTGAGCAAACCTTGCTCTTCTTGCCAACCATGGTCTAGCATACTGCAGGATCAAATTCGCCCTTGCCCTTGGAAATGGCCATGCCGCTAAAACTTCTCATTACAGCCACGGTGCTGCTGTTTCATCCAACCGGCTCGAACGTTGTCGCCCAAATTCGCGACATTTCTGGTTCACAGGCACCAACCGAAGATCACGGCGCGAGTGAATTACATTCAACAAACGACCACGAACGAGATCAGCAAGCGTTTTACGCAGCCGATCAAGTACAAACACTTCATTTAAAAATATCGGATCTTGACCAACAAAAAATGAAGGCGGCACTGCCTGAGTGCATCTATGTCCCGGCACAACTGAGCTGGAATGGCCAAACATTAAAGCAGGTTGGAGTGCGATTCAAAGGCAACAGCTCTGCAAATCCCAACCAGAAGCACAAACGCAGCTACCTGATCAAATTCAGCAAATACAAAAAACACCAACGTTTCCTTGGAATGGAGCGTATCTCGCTAGACAACGGCGTTCAATTTGGCAGCCTCTTCAGTGAGCCAATCATCACCGACATCCTGCAAAACCTGGGGCACGCAACGCACCGCTGCAATTTTGCCAAGCTGTATGTCAACGAACAATTCGCCGGTGTTTACGTGAATGCTGAACGAATTGACGACTCGTTTATCAGCCATCATTTCCCAGGAAAAGCTGGCGGACTATGGAAGAACGACACCGGTGGGCCGGGGGGTGACTTAAGGTTCGTGGGTGACAATCCCAACACTTACAGCAAAGCGTTTGAACCCAAAAACAAGCAAGCAGAGTCTAAAGAGGAAGTCCTTCAACTCCTGACGTTCATCAAAGATATCAACGAGGTACCAGACGACAAATTCGAACAGCTACTCTCGCAGAAGCTGGACATTGACAACTTCCTGCAGACAACTGCAGTCATGCTGCTATCTGGAGCCTTCGATCAACTGACCGGATGGGGACCGCATAACTATTATCTGTATCGCGTTCCCAGATCCGCTACCGCATCAACTAAGTGGCATTATTTGCCGTGGGACCTCGATGTTGGATTTTGCGAAATCGCTTTCGGAAAGGTCTATGTGATTGAGGATTGGAATGCAGCATGGCCGATCCCACTGGGAACAAGAAACCCCCTCCTCGAACGTCTTATCCAAAACCCGAAGCTGCTGGCGAGATACCGAGCGATCGCATCGGACGTTCTGGAAACCCATTTCAACCCCCAGCAACTGTGCAACACAGTCGATGCAAAGTTCGCACTTATACAAGACGCACTGACGAAAGACCCGTTTCCGAAGCGACGTGTAACCGTACCTACGGATCAAAACTACGAAGACATCGTTAATTCGATGAAACGCTTCATTCGCAAGCGTTATGACAGTGCCAAAAATCAGCTCATGAATCCAGGAGAGCGTCCAATTCCCAAACAAGGAACAAGCGACGATGGCCCTCAGCGGGCTATCATGCAACGTTTGGAAAAATCGGTGCGCAAGGCAGAATCACTTCAACGCAAGCTTCACGAGATTCAGAGGACCATGCAGTTAATCCAGCGCTCATTACAACAACAAAACTTCACCGAAGCAGAGAGACTGCTTGACGTTATGGAGCGATTAACAGAGGACGAATCCATGAACAAGCAGAATCGTTGATTCCACCTCACCAAACCACTTTCTGTTTTTTCGAGAACACTGAGCCACGAAGTATCACTGGCCGCCACCGAGCATCACCGACCTCCAGCAGCGTTCCGCGACACTCGGGACGCCTTGAGTTGCACCAACCAGCAAATGTCCAACCTTGACATTTCAATAATGAATTCACTTTTCGTTCCGTCATCCAAATTTCAGAGCAGCGTTATCTAAGACCAACCAGTCATAAAATCGAGAGGAACGACACCTCAAAACGTTGCCAAAAAAGCTATTCTGACGAAATCCTTTGCGTCTGATTGCCGCAGCACGCCGCATCCATTCAAATACTATCGGCACTGCCATTGGTGGATCGCCAGCTCATCACCCCGCCTCAGGAACGCCCACCCAATCACAGATGGTTAGTCCAAGACTCTACAAGAGCAGTCAGGCTTATGATTTC
>CAXGRW010000355.1:0-5843 GCA_964012125.1 uncultured Rhodopirellula sp. | reverse complement strand
GCGAGTCTTGTTTAACGACTGCAGTGGTATCACCACTGAAAAGCTGGGTTAAGTGCACAGTATAGGAGGCGCATCGTTTGTGGAAAACAACAATCCGTAGATAAAAAACTTGGCGATTTGCGGGCAACCGCTAGTCTAACGGGACAACGAATCGCGGTCGCGCAGAGTAAACGAATCGCGGTCGCGCAGAGTAAAAGCATGCGGTTCCCTTATCTGTCGACATGCTAGATGAACGCTCTTCCACCTCCAGCCTTTTCTTAGAAGGAGCACGGGATTTATTATGCGTCACACTTCCATTAAGCGAGGCCGGTTGACTCGGAGGTCTGCCCTCAGAAAAAGAATTTTCGAAGCACTGGAGTCACGTCGTCTACTGGCTGCAAACGCCACCTTTGACTGGATGGAACCGGGGCATTGGCACAGTGGTTGGGAAATGACGCCAGCTGATTATCAGCAATACTCGGCTTTTGGTCCCATGCAGGAAGGTGCCTATGAAGACTACGTGAGCAATCTTGGCGGTCACAGTTGTGGTGATGGCGAGGGAGGTGATCCGCCTCACGGGCCCGGGTGCGCTTGTGGCCCATGCACTTCGGCTACGGGGTCTACCTTATTTGTTGAGCGTCCTGATCAGTCTTTCGATTTTATAGTCGGGGGTGGAAGTGCATCAGGTGATTCTGCTCCTGCAGCACTGGCTGACACTTTCTTGCTGCATAGCCTGCCCAATGCTGATCACACCATCTACCTTGATTTTGATGGACATGTAACTGAGGGAACAACATGGAACGCGGCGAGCGGGAGAAGTAGCATCGTTTCGCCGGCATATGACCCAGGGGGAAATGGTGCCAGCTTCACCGATAGTGAACTTGCGCAGATTCAGGGAATTTGGAAGCGGGTTGCCGAAGATTTTTCGCCTTTTGAGATTAATGTCACGACGGAAGATCCGGGCGGCGCAGCTTTGAGCAAAACGGGTGCTTCTGACACGCAGTGGGGATCCCGCGTCGTTATTACGGAAGATTGGGACAACTGCGGGTGCGGAGGTTTCGCTTACCTGACAAGTTTCAATGATTCCGTCGACGAGCCAGTATTTGTGTTCAATACCAGTGCGATTGGAGTCTCTGCAGCCACGACTCATGAAGTTGGCCACGCGTTAGGGCTAAGTCATGACGGCACCACGGCAGGTGCCGCGTACTACGGAGGTCATGGTTCCGGCGACGTTGCGTGGGGACCGATCATGGGTAGTGGTTACAGCACCAACATGACCACATGGGATACTGGTCAATACTATCAAGCCAATAATAATGAAGATGACTGGCAAATCATCACCACCGATAACGGATTTGGATACCGAGCTGACGATCATGGTGGAGCCGCTGGCACTGCTAGCGCGTTAGAGAATGAGGGTGCTAATGCCAGCGATGCTAACCTCGTAGATGTCAGTGGATTTGGTGTCATTTCGCAGGCGGCTGATCAAGACTGGTTTTCTTTCGAAACCGGAGAAGGCCAGATTAGTCTCACCATCGATTCCTATGTGCAGGAGACCTTCGTCAATAATGGTGTCGGCTTCACTCGTTCAATTGAGGCAACCCCGGTGGGAGATCAAGGCTCGAACCTTGATGTGCTAGCCACCATTTATGACAGCGGCCAAAACGTTGTTGCGACGTCAAACCCTGCAACGGAACTCAATGCTTCTTTCAGTGACCTCTCTTTGTCTGCGGGCACGTACTACATCGCAATCGATGGTACCGGGTATGGGAACTGGGCCGCGAATCCACCGACCGGATTTGACCAGTCTGTGAGTCGAGGCCAGTACTTGATTAGTGGTACCGTTGTGGCCAGTTCACAAACTCTTATCGCAGGGAATGATACGGCGACAACTCAAGTTGATACCCCGGTAGGAATCAATGTGCTTGAAAATGACTCTGATCCGCAAAATGGATCATTTTCGATCACTTCACTGGGTAGTCCTGCCAATGGACAGGCAACTCACTTAAATGGAGTCGTTACCTACACACCGAATGCAGGTTTCAGCGGCACAGACACCTTTACGTACACGATTACTGATGATCAGCAGGAAACAGCAACCGCAACGGTAACGGTTGCTGTGCTGCCGCCCACTCCTCCTATCCTGCTTGTTGACGACGATCAGGGGGCAAGTTACGAGCGTTTCTACACAGCCGCTCTTGATGCTAATTCATTACAGTACGACAGTTGGCAGGTTTCTTCACAGGGATTGCCTGGTACTGCCGAACTGGGTGATTACGACGTAGTGATTTGGAACACTGGATTCAATTATTCTGCAACCGACGCGGGCGTCTCGGCTGCCGAGCAGACTGCCTTAGCTGGTTACCTTGACGGCGGCGGAGGCTTGTTCCTTGTGGGGCAGGACATTCTTTACAACGGAGTGAGTGCGTCTTTCCAGTCTGACTATTTGAAGCTTGCTTCATTCACCAGTGATGTTCGGAATCTGAGTCAGTATGTAGGTGTCAGTGGTAGTTCGATCAGTGATGGTATGAACTTGACTTTCAGTCTTCCGTCTGATTTCAGCGCGGACTGGAGTGATTCGTTGGCACCTGCAGTGGGAGCCGAAGGTGTTTTCTATCGCAATTCTGTAAATAGTGCTGCTCAACCTTTCAATACGATTGGCTATGGCGGCGAGGATTTCCGGGTAGTTTTCATGGCTGCGCCATTTGAGGGGATCAACTCCAGCGCTGGTGATCCTAATAACCAGGCGTTTGTGATGGATAGGGTGATTGAATTCCTGATGCCACCGATCACTGCTACGGGTGATGTGGTGGTTTCCGCTCCGAGTTCATCTGGCGTGACAACGGAAGCAGGCGGTTCAGTTGAGTTTACTGTCGTTCTGACGGAGGCTCCCGTTTCAGATGTGAGTTTCAGTGTTGAGTCGAGTGACACGAGTGAGGGTACTGTTGATTTAAGCCAGTTGACTTTTACCTCCAGTAATTGGAATGAAGCTCAGACCGTCACTGTGACGGGTGTAGATGACTCGGTCGTAGATGGTTCAGTGGACTACTCGGTTGTTCTTGGTGTCGCGGTTACGTCAGATAGCAATTACAGCGGTTTGGATCCTGCTGATGTTTCTCTTAGTAATGCTGATGATGACATTGCCACCTTGTCTTTGGATCTGGGGGCCGCTTCAGTCTCCGAAGGATCGACCTTGGTTGGAGTTGTTTCTCGCAACACTGACACGGGTTCCCCTTTGACAGTGAACTTGGTGAGTGGTGATCCGAACGAAGCGTCGGTATCTGGCACTGTGACGATCGCATCCGGTTCAATATCAGCCCAGTTTGTGATCACAGGAGTGGAGGATTCTTTTGTAGATGGTGACCAGCAGGTTTTGATCAGTGTTGATTCTTCTGGCTATACCGGTGCGTCTGGTGCTGTCACGGTAGTTGACACGACTACTCCCGCTTTGAGTTTTTCCCTGGCTGATGCTGCAATCAGTGAGTCTGGTGGAGTGACGACAGGAACCGTGACCCGTAATTCATCCGGTGACGCGGTTGAGTTGACGATTGTCAGTAGCGATGTGACCGAAGCTAAAGTCAACACCTTGACGATTGCTGCGGGTCAGACGAGTGGTACTTTTACGGTTACTGCGCAAGATGACGATCTGGTTGACGGTGATCAGGCAGTTACGATCAGCGTGGATGCCACAGGCTATTTAGGTGATAGTGGATCAGTGACGGTCACGGATGATGAGGTTGCTTCGCTGACCATTTCGATTCCCTCTTCCGATATTGATGAGGGCTCAAGCACGACTGGTACAATCACGCGTAATACCGGTACGTCAGGTGCGTTGGTGGTGAACCTTGCAAGTAGTGATGCAGGTGAGGCAGCGGTTTCGTCGTCCGTGACGATTCCGGATGGCCAGTCGAGTGTTGCTTTTACCATCAGTGGTGTTGCCGATGATTTTGTAGATGGCAGCCAGACAGCGACGATTACTGCTGTTGCCACCGGTTTCGAATCGGGAACGGGCAGTGTTACTGTGCTGGATGTCGATAGCCCAACCTTAACTCTGGAAATTGCTGCCGCATCGATCTCGGAAGCCGGGGGGGTGTCCGCGGCAACCGTAACTCGGAACACAGACCTTTCTTCCGCGTTGCAAGTAGAAATTGGTACGAGCGATGCGACCGCTGCCACTGGGCCGCTTGTTGTTACCATCGAGGCAGGTCAGTCAAGTGTGACCTTTGACGTGACTGGAGTGGATGACAGCATCGTTGATGGTGACCAGACTGCAGTGATTACGGCGAGCTTGGCTGACTATCAGGCAGGTTCTGATTCAGTTGTTGTTGTCGACGATGATATTGCTGCGATCACGCTTGTGATTGCTGAGGATTCCATCAGTGAAGCAGGGGGGCTTTCGGTTGCTACCTTGTCTCGGAGTACGCTCACTTCCTCATCGCTGATTGTTGCATTGACTAGCAGTGATGCGTCGGAAGTTGCGATCCCTCAGGAAGTCACGATACCGGTTGGGTTCTCAAGCGTGACCTTCACGATCAATGCGGTAGACGACTCGGACTACGATGGAAATCAAAATGTAGTGATCACGGCATCTTGCAGTGGATTTGTTTCCGGGGTGGATTCTTTGCAGGTGATCGATGACGATCTGCCACCACCCACTCCTCCCATTCTGTTTGTTGATGATGACCAGGGTGCAAGTTACGAGCGATTCTATACCGCCGCTCTTGATGCTAATGCATTGCAGTACGACAGTTGGCAGGTCTCTTCGCAGGGGCTGCCTGGTACTGCCAATCTGAGTGATTACGACGTCGTGGTTTGGAATACCGGATTCGAGTATTCTGCGACCGGTTCTGGCTTGGCATCTGCAGAGCAAATAGCGTTGTCAGGTTACCTTGACGGCGGTGGGGGCCTGTTTCTTGTGGGTCAGGACATTCTCTACAACGGAGTGAGTGCTTCCTTCCAGGCGGATTATCTGAAGCTTGCTTCATTCACGAGCGATGTTCGGAACCTGAGCCAGTATGTCGGTGTTAGTGGCAGTTCGATCAGTGACGATATGAATTTGTCGTTCAGTCTTCCATCGGACTTCAGTGCTGATTGGAGTGACTCGTTGTCACCTGCCTCGGGAGCTGAAGGTGTTTTCTATCGCAACTCGGTAAACGGTGATGCTCAGCCTTTCAATACGATTGGTTACGGGGGCGAAGATTTCCGGGTAGTGTTCATGGCTGCACCTTTTGAGGGAATCAGTACAAGTGCTGGTGATCCGAACAACCAGGCGTTTGTGATGGATAAGGTGGTTGAGTTCCTGATGCCACCGGTCACCGCGACAGGAGATGTGGTGGTCTCCGCTCCCAGTTCATCAGGCGTGACAACGGAAGCAGGCGATCCAGTCAGTTTCACAGTTGTCCTTACAGAGGCTCCTGTTTCAGATGTGATTTTCACTGTTGCTTCGAGCGATTCAGGTGAGGGTGCTGTTGATGTTACTCAGTTGACCTTCACTCCTGATAACTGGGGTTCTGCTCAGACGGTGACGGTAACGGGGGTAGATGATTCGTTGGTCGATGGTGATGTGGGCTATTCGATCTTGCTGGGAGTGGCCGATACAACAGACAGTAATTACAGCGGTTTGGATCCTGCCGATGTTTCACTGAGCAATGCCGACAATGACGTTGCCGGTTTGTCTCTGAACTTGGGTGCTGGCACGGTTTCCGAGGGTTCGACGTTGGTTGGAGTTGTCTCTCGTAATACTGACACCTCAGGTGCGTTGGTGGTGAGCCTTGAGAGTAGCGATGCTGGCGAGGCAGCGGTTTCGTCGTCGGTGACGATTCCAGAGGGTCAGTCGAGTGTTGACTTTGCGATCAGTGGTGTTG
>CAXGRW010000354.1:0-5846 GCA_964012125.1 uncultured Rhodopirellula sp. | reverse complement strand
TTGCTCAGGGCGATGCTGGCGCAGGCGAAGAATCGGATGAAGAAATTGCTTACCAAGGACAGGAACACAAATGGGGAACAGGCGTGAATCCTGAGTATGAGGTAGTCCGTGTCGATAACGATGGCGACGGGCTCTCAGATACATGGGAAAAGGTAAATGGACGCAATCCTTCGGACGGCAAGATGCTATTCACATTTGATTGTGGTGGTTGGCAGACAGAAGGCTGGACTGGCTCACCTGACCTCGGCAATATCGCAGGTGCCCAAGGTTATCTTGACTTTACCCTTGGCAAACAGGAATCGAGTTTGCATCGACGCGGACTCAAGCTTTCCGCTGAAAAAAATCGAGGCGAATTTACAATCCTCGCTCGCGCAGATCACGACATCGTCTTGCAGCTAGTTGCAACTTCCGACAGCAAGAAAGCGTCGAACGGAATTGTGGGCGAGATCCCAGTCAAGAAGGGCGGCCAATGGACAACTGTTTCCATTCCGTTGTCTGGAAATGAAAGATGGCAAGGTTTGATCACTGAACTTGAGTTGAGGCTCCAAGGTCCCGTGGGCACGTTGGTCGAATTCGACTCCATCTCGATCCCCTGAACAAACTGTTTCGGCAAAGATCGCGGAAGCCGTCGCGGGCCACCTACCCCCCGCTGGGGAAGTGTGACCTGGGCGGTCCACTTTGTCACACCCTGCAAACAGGTCCGCGACTCACCCTAGAGAGATGCAAGTTCTCTCAACAAGGTTGGAACGTTGCAAATACGCTCTTTGGGGGTGGATTTGCAGTAGGCATGAGCGGTTACACAATGAGACAGTCGCGTCCAGGAAGGCAGCTGATCAAGCTGTTTCGGTCCATTCTTTTCGGAAGGGGTGTTCAGATTCGAAATCGAGTGCATAATTTCGACCCCCTCGGTGAGGCCACTGCATGATGCTGGGTCTGCTTCCCGAGCTCTGTTTTGGCTACTGATCGTGAAATTTTGAACTTCGCCAACGGTCAAATCCTAACATTGCGGAACACAAATCAGATGTTATCAATGTCCTCAGGACGCATGATCGCTGTTTTAGTCGCGTTTTCGGTGCTATCAGCGCTGCGCGAGTCTCCTGCGTATGGCCAATCCCCAAATGAGCTCACAAAACCGGTTCAAAAGCCTTCTGCCCTGCGGCAGGGGGATTCTGTTGGCGTTTTCTATGTCACGAAAGTAGCCGGAGCTGAAGATGACGGTGTGCAACCCGGCGAGCAACTCTGCTACCGCTGTCGCTACGGATCCAGCCCGATGGTCATGGTCTTTGCCCGACGAACGGGCGGCCGTGTCACTGAGTTGGTAAGGCGGATTGATCGAGCCGTGTTTTCAAATCGAAAACGGCGTCTCAAGGGCCTCGTGACCATGCTGGGAGACAGCACACCCGCCGTGAAAGCCGCTGCTGGGGAAGTTGCTGCGGCAGCAAAAGTCGAGCACGTGCCGGTCGTGGTAGCAAAAGAGGTAAAAACAGGTCCATTGAACTACAAGCTGCCGGCCGATGCTGAGGTGACGGTAGTTGTTGCAAAAGACAGTCAAGTGGTGAAGACGCACACGTTCACATCTGAAAAGGTTGACATAGCCGCTGTCATGAGTGAGGTCGAAAGGATTCTCGAGTAACGCCTAGAGGCTCCCCGAACAGGCCGCTGCCTCGCCTGCCACTACACTCAACAACAAATCCAAAATAGCTCTCCATGTGATTTCGGTGTCTCCTGCGGGTCCCGTCATGGTGCCGCAGAGAACTGGCTTGCCGTCCATCATGATTATGGTGGAGACAGTCTTAGCAGCTCGGACGAAAGCCCCACCCATCGTGCCAAACGAATCGCTGACAGTATCAAATCGGGCATGCGAAAACCAGAAAATGTTTACGCGGTGGCCCAGACTTGTCTTCCTTGCCACAGAACCTCAGCTAAAAAGTTCGTCAATTGTCAGTGAACACACTGCAGGACGCCTTAAATTTGAATTTGTTTCGTGGAGCCAAGGTCTGATTCGCAACAACCTTCTCAGATCAGATTGGAAAACCAACCGATTCAGTTCTCCCGAGCGACTTCGCCTGATGTTCGTTGCAGGAATGATTGCTGAAGTAGAAGCAAGCCTGAGACCGACAACGTCTATCATCGCCCCTCGTTATCCAACCCACAGCGAAGCAGCCTCTATCACAGACAGCGAATTTGATCGATCGTAATCGATACGATGCCGCGGCCATGCGTCGCCAGCACGATGTTGAGTTGGATAAAGCGACCTCACCAAAACTAACTTGTCCATCGGAAATTTGATCGGTCGGCCCTCGAATCCCCGCCCTTAGGGAAAATATCGAGTATTTCTGGCTCAAAGCGTATCGCGGGATTGCAATCACCCAACCGACAGGACAGGGTGTTCTTGCTACATTAACGCGGTCCAGCCGCCGCCCCTTTCACCTCGCAACCCATCCAACGCAGCGAATGCACGAATCCATTTCGTATCGCTGGGCAAAGCAAGTCACCCGATATTGGTGGATCATCCTCACCGTCTGGTTTCTGGGCGCCATCCTGATTCGCAGCGTCGCCCCCGCATGGAACGACGTGGCCTACGATGGTGACTTTGAGTACTTGCCAACGAAGATGAGCAGTGTTGCTGGTGGACACCTGCTGGACGAGGCATTTCCAGACGTCCGAAGTCGCAGCCAAATCGTACTGGTGCTCGGACGCACAACGGGTGAACTAACAAAGCGTGACGAGATCGTCGGTCTTGATCTACTCAGGCGGCTCTACCATCGACTTGGCGAGGTCAGCTGGCAACGTGCCATCGAATACGGCTACGCCGGCGGTCCGATTCAGGAAGACACTAAATCAGCGCAATGGATCAAGCTGGCACGCGAAGCCTTCGACCACTCCATCGCAGTCGATGAATCGTTCTATGAACGTCTCTCAGACCAAGTTCCATCGGATGCTCCGAACTTACGTGAACCAAGAATGGCAATCGCCTACTGGGACCGCGGCAAACTGTTGGAAGCGTTAGAAGAACCAGAAGAGGATGTGGGTCGTGATTTCGAGGCCGCTTTGGTGTTTGTTCCAGACCTGCCAAAAATTGCTGTGCCCATCGCTGACCGCGACCTCACCGGTTGGAAAGCACTGCTGGACATTCTGGGTTGGGATGACCAGCTAATCGGTGCCAGCCTAAAACAGGAAGGGGCACAGCTTGCGGTGATGCAACTCTCCTCAGAGCTCGCGGCGACAGGCAACATTGAAACTGTTGAGGTCGTCCACGAATTGCTGGACGATGTTCGCAACTACAGCATGCAATACACAGACCCGGGCCTGCAACTGTTGATGACGGGATCCGCGGCGATTGGTGGCGAGACATTGCTGGCTGCCCGTGATGCCATTCAGTACACCGAGTGGATCACGGTCGTGATGATTCTGCTCATTCTTGCCATTGTTTATCGAGCCCCATTGCTGGTCGCCGTCCCCATGTTATCCATCGGGGTAGCCGTGGTTGTCTCAGCTTCCCTTGTCACACTTTTAACTCAGGGCTCGATCAATGGAACTCTTCCTGGACTGGACCTCCGGGTATTCACGACCAGTCGCATCTTTGTCGTGGTGATCCTGTTTGGTGCCGGGACTGACTACTGCCTGTTTTTGATTGCCCGGCTACGCGAGGAAGCAAGCAAAGCTCCGTGGGATCAGGCATGCACCAATGCGCTTTCAGGAGTGATGGGCGCTTTGATTGGCAGTGCCATGACCACGGTTGTCGGTTTAGGCATGCTCTGGATCGCAAGCTTTGGAAAATTCCATTACACCGGTCCAGTCATCGCAATCTGCTTGCTGGTGGGGCTACTGGTTTGCACCACTTTGACGCCTGCTTTACTCAGAGCGATTGGACCAAAGGTATTCTGGCCGACACCCATCAAAATCAATGACTCTGGACCACTGACGGTATACGGCAAGACAAAGGCACAGGCACGATCCTCCACTGAAAACCTTTGGAACTGGATTGCCCTGACACTAACCAGGTATCCGCTTACCACACTGATTTTTGGAATCGGACTGCTACTGATCCCGAGCGTTTACGGACTCCGAAATGAGGGTAACGTCACTTACAACCTCAGCGGTCAACTGAACCACTCCGCTCCAAGTCGGCAAGGCTTGCGTCTCCTCGCGCAGCACTTCGACATCGGGGAAATCAACCCCGTCACCGTGTTGCTCGTTCATCCCG
The DNA here is from genome assembly GCA_964012125.1 of uncultured Rhodopirellula sp. Taxonomy (GTDB): domain Bacteria; phylum Planctomycetota; class Planctomycetia; order Pirellulales; family Pirellulaceae; genus Rubripirellula. Next base: position 1,639 of record CAXGRW010000354.1, on the reverse strand, counting down.
AAGCCGTGCAAAGAAAAGAGCTCGAAAAACAAATCAAGACACTCGCGGAGAAGCTTTACACACTCGACGGAGTGTCCACTGTCAGAACTGCTGATGATCCTCTGGGTGACTTCCCCCCGGACAGAGACATGAGTTTACTGAATCGTGATGCGTGGCGGCGAAGGGCACTACAAAATCATCGTTTGGCGCAGCAGTACTTTTTCTCACCGCTCCCTGCGATGGAAAATCGACTCGCTCGACTCGACATCACGATCGATGGGGATCCATTTGCTATGGACACTGCCAAGATCGTCACGGACATTGACAAGTTTCTGCATCAATACGTCGAGCAACCAAATTCCGAATGGGCAGGATCACGAGTTGTTCTGACCGGAACCACACCATCCATCATTGACCTCAGAACCGTCACGCTGCGTGATAACCAGCGAATCAAGATTGCTGTCGTGCTGGCCGTATTTCTTGTGTTGCTACTAGTCATACGCAAACTTGGGCTCTGTCTTTACCTGATCGCAACCGTGTTGATCAGTTACTACGCGACCTTGGGCCTCACACTGATCTTTTTCCAATACGTATATGGCTCGGACTTTGTTGGTCTGGACTGGAAGCTACCACTATTCCTGTTTGTCATCTTGGTAGCAATTGGACAGGACTACAACGTCTATCTGGTAACCAGAATCGTCGAGGAGCAGAAAAACCTGGGTTGGATATCAGCTCTGAGACGGGCGATCACCAAAACCGGCGGAATCATCACGGCATGTGGACTTGTGATGGCGGCTACATTTTTCAGCATGACCTCTTCATCGTGGTTCCCAACCGTTGCAAGTTGGTTTGGTTACTACAACGAATCCGGTGCCACCTCGCTGCGCGGCATCACTGAGCTTGGCTTTGCGTTGGGACTGGGCGTACTGATCGACACTTTTTACGTGCGTGCGATTCTCGTCCCAAGTTTTGTCGCCACCTTGGGACGTTTTTCGCGGCGTGAAATCTCTGCTGGTCCAAATTCAAAGACAGAACCCAAGCCAGAAACGTGAACCGAAATCACGTTGATCCTCAATCAACCCGCGACCACGATCACAGCGAATTGAACGCACTGTCACGTGATCAATCGCCAACACCTAAATCGTCATCCAGAGAATTGAGGATCAGTTCCAGCTCGTTCTCCTCGTGTTTTTCAAACACGCGTCGAAATGAATCCAGCTGCTGAATGAAACGACTGACCTGTTCCGGTCTGTCTGAGCAGACTTCAGACACTTGATCAGCCAAATCACGAATAGCTGCAAAAAGAAAAGGATGTTCGCTTCGCAGCACTTCCGCAGTCACGCTCAAGTGGGGCGATGAAACAACCGCATCATCGAAATAGCCGTAAGCTTCTTCCAACGAAAAGTGCAAGGCCAGCTGATCCCTCAAATCACTCATGAGTGTGATGAGTTTGGGCCAGTGATTTGCCGCCGTCTGTTGGTGACAGGTGATCGGCGTGACCTCGTCCAACAGCATTTTCAGATCCTGGTTATCATCCTTAATGTCTTTCAGGAATGCGGCATTTACCGCCAGCCTGCGAGTGCCAGTTTTACTCTGAGTCGCCGTCCCACCTTCTGAAGATATTTCAAACTGTTTCATATCGACCTCCTCAATCGAGCAG
>CAXGRW010000353.1:0-5858 GCA_964012125.1 uncultured Rhodopirellula sp. | reverse complement strand
TCTGCTGAGAACCAAGTGGCAAAAGCCCCTTTCCCCCCCCAGACCATGCCCAACGCCACCTGCTGGAAATCTGACGGGAAATTTGTGGAAGACACATCAAACCAATACTCCTCCACAGCAACTCGCTCGGTGTTGTAAAGGAATACGCCCCGATCCCGTAGCTGTTGATTGCCTGAAACTTGCCCCCACAGCATCATTCCGTACCAGGCATTGATCGCTTCGGACGAGGACTCCTGGTTATTTCCATCGCCAAATTTCGCATGTCCAGACGCCCACGAGTGCCCAGCGTAGACATCAAAGCAGCGCATCCTCGGAAACAACTCATCATCGGCGTCTCCTGAGGCAATGTCACGAACAAGCAGATCCACCATCTTTCCCCATTTCATTCCCCACTCGGGTTTACGCCTCGCGACCTCTGCGGCCGCACGAATGAAATAGCCGTAATGAAAATGATGATCGTTAAGTTCAGCATCACTTCCGTACGACGCGGGGCTACCAATCAACGTTCCCCAATTTTTGTCATAGAAAAACAAGCCCTCCTTCTCGTTGGGCTCGGCTACGAACCAGTCTTCCAAACGAACTCGCATCTCATCAACAAACTGATTCTCCATACGCTCTTCGCCGAGCACTTCAGCAATCCCCGCCAGGCTAGCAAGTTTTCCCAAGTGTTTGCCCTCCCAGTAGGTGTCCGCGGTTTTGGGCGTTGCTCGATTAGATTCCTGCTTGAGGTAGTCAATCAGACGTTTCCGATCTGCGTTTTCCCCAACTGGCAGCATGGGCAGCACTCCCTGCAGGGGGACGCGTGTCCGGAATGAAGCTCCCTTTCCGACTTTCATTTCTCCACGAACAGACTGGTAGGCCAAATCAGTCAACGGAGTAGCCAAGTATTTCCACTGGTGGGGATAAGTTGCGAAAAGAGTGCCTCCTTTGACTGCTTTACCAAGTGTTTCAACTTCAAAACGATAGTCCGTGACTAGCTGTCCATTCTCAATTTTGTACTGCGTTTCACTTCCCACAACATGGTTGTGCGCGTACTCAGCAAACATCCGCAACGTCTGTTCGCTTTGGTCAGGCAACAGCGCGACACTGAAGTAGTCTTTGCTCGACTCATTTGTATATATCGCGTTACCACCAATATTCCACGAAGAACCATCAGCTCCAAAGATTCCATAATGGTTGCCCCGGACGGTGATTCCTAGCACTGCATCACTAACCTTCATGAACACTGTGGGTGCATGTGCAAACTTCAACCGTGGACTGCCGCCCGCAACTCTGCAAAAAACAAACGGACTACCATGCCCGATCGTCATCCGCAGCACAGCATCTCCTGACTTCTGCACGCCGGTGATGAACCATTCTGAATTTGAATCTAAACGCGTCGCGTCGGCACTCTCGATCTCACTGTGCCCAATCACAATGTCTCCGTGGCTGGACACTCCGCCCCCCATGATGGCATCGGCGCCGCTCACCAATGCGGCACCGGGATATGCAATCGCCAACCCAGAATCACAGAAAACCGCCCCAATTGGGTGTGGAAATATATTCTGCGAATGCTTTTCCCAAACCAAAGAGCTGAACCACTGATTCGTCGGTGCAGCACCCTGAAAACGCTCTGACACGTAAATCGTTTCCGGAAGCGGCTTGCAGCCATCGGGTCGTTTCGTCGCGAAACCTCCCACTGGTTCAGCGTGAACCATCGCGTCGACCCCAGTAACTGCCAGATAGGCGATTGCCAAACATCTTAGAATTCTCATCACGACCAAAACCTTGGGTAGCCGATTCATTACCGTCCATCGCAACGTCAATTACTAACATCGCTCTTGTAAGTCTTAACTGCGCCCAACTTTTACGCTAGTGACATTGTCAGCCTAACCTGTGAAAACCGAGCGAAACTTCAACGACACACCCATCACGAAACACCGAAGGAGCGAGCAAATCTGGCTCCGGTCAAAACTCTCATATCGCGGCAGAGCCATCACGCACATCTAAGCGGAAAAACCAATTGCTTCCGCTTAACCTTCCCGGCTGATTATCCAGTCAATCGCGAGATAACGCTTGAATCAGGCACGAGAGGACCCGCCATGTGCGATTCTGTTTCATCCCTACGAACACCCAATCAGAAACTTTATTCGGCGGATCAGGCCACGAAGCATTTCATGTCCTCACCCTCGTCCCCACTACCCCTGCACAAGCAATCGTCTTTAACCAGAACTTCTGAACACAAAGCCTTATGCCAACTGCGTGCCAAGGAACACAAATGTTATCCGATAAACAACGCAGGATCGTCGATACTCGATCCCAACCCTCCGGCGACCTAATCGCCATTTCCTGAAACAGAAATGCAACCGCAGCTCCGTGATGACCAGCGAGTGCACTACCAACACTAAAACCAGCACTCACATGACGTACCGCATTGCCTGCGTTGACATCATCTGTCTGTGCACATCGCCAGCACGAAATTCACATGACCAGCATCCCTGACATCAATTCACATCACTTTCTTGCAACCCATTTCGATCCTCTCACACACCGTGCCGGCAGCATGTGCCATGCGGCCTGTGACGATGGATGTGATCACCGTGGTTCCCAGCATGGCAACTCCCGTCACCTAAGTATGTGCCGGGGTTTAACAAATTTAGATAATTCAAACTAAATATGCCAAGAAGAATAATCTCGCCCAATCACCACTCATCACAATTATTCGGAAGCGTCAGAAATAAAATCGGATTCGCAATCGCACACGAATTCCACAATTTCTTTCGATCTGAACTGGAATACTCTCTCCGCAACAGCGCTCTGGATGATTGGTGGGTGAACGGTGTTGCTACGGATTGAAGCGGGAAGCACAACACTTCTGCATTCATGAGCAACGTGTACAACCACATTTTTCTAAGCTCGACAAACTTGTCGCTTACGCCGGGACCGGGTTTGGCGTGGTAATCGCGGACGGAAACTTCAGCCCCTGGCATTGCCCCCACATCAAAGACGAAGGTTTTGCATCCCACTTCATTGCTTGCGCATCTACGTAGACATTCAGTTCTGTGTACCCTTTTGCAGCGTATCGTTTTCTCAAAAGCGGCGATCTTGAGATCAAGACAACATCGACATTGCCTGTTTTAACGACCGTCGATCATGCCCACAATTCGAACAATATGTTCTTTCGTGTCTGCTGGTCCCACTAGAACCTACTCTCCCTTGGGATTTGTACTAGGTTGCAGAGGTTCGGCTATGCACACAATGTTCGATATCAGGAACGACGTTGTGCGGAGAGTTCCAACCGCAACACAAGTCGTGATCATGGACCATAAGTGAACTGATTCCAGCGGCTTTCATAACATTTACCGACAGCGAAATAGACAGCGAAAATCTGCATATCATTTTATCACGCGTGATGATCCCCTTTCCCAGACGAGTGACACTTCAGTTGAGTCGCGGCAGCACATAGGCGGTCAAGCCGGCGGTTGCCATGCAACCGTTCTGCTTCGGCAAACAACTGTATTCCGAGCTTGATTACTGGCGGCCTCGCAGACAACTGCAACCGACCCCATGTTCAATCGCACGATGGATCAACGTGGTTCCGGCACCATTGCTTTGCCAATAAAAAGGGCGTCTCGGCTCGGGACTTCCAAATCGGTTCATCCTGTCAGCTTCGTAGATTTCACCGTTTGCGACCACATACTGGACCTGTTCCGTATCACGTATGTTCTTTGCGGGATCTGCCCCGCTCTTGAAGATCACCAAGTCAGCAAGTTTGCCGACCTCGATGGAACCAAGGTCACCGTCTAATCCAAGATATTTCGCACCATTGATCGTTCCACACATGAGGGCCTGCATGGGCGTCATGCCACCTTGGACAAAGCTCCACATTTCCCAATGTGTGCAGATGCCGTTCAACTGACCGTGCCCACCAGCCTGAACCAAGCCTCCTTGTTCAACCACTTGTCGCGCGATCTCCGCGACCTTCATGTGATTGTAATCTTCGTCGGGAGATTTCTGCCGACGGCGAGCACGCGGGTTGAGCACATGTGGTGGAATGAACGTTTGCAGCCTTGGATGGAGCCATAAATCTTCAATTTGGTACCAATATTGTTCCCCTGAAATACCACCATAGGCAACATTGAGTGTCGGGGTGTAGCCAACTCCCGTTCCTCGCCACAGGTCCATGACATCGTCATAGGCGGTTTGGACAGGAAGTGTGTGCTCAATTCCAGTGTGACCATCCACGATCATGGTCATGTTGTGCATGAAGGTTGAACCACCCTCTGGAACAACCATCATTTCCAATTCTCGCGCCGCCTGCAGAACCTGTTGCCTCTGATCGCGTCGCGGTTGGTTATAACTCTTTACCGTGAATGCCCCTACTGCTTTCATCCGTCTCAGATGAAACCTCGCATCTTCAAGGCTATTGATTTCAGCCTTAGTTGCGCTCGTTGCTCCATACAGAATTGTGCCTGTCGAGAAGGTGCGGGGTGCAGAGATCAAACCTGCCTTGGTCATCTCACTGGCAGCAAAGATGCTGTGAGTTTGATTGCTGGGATCGTGAATGGTCGTAACTCCAAACGCCAAACGGGCGAAATCGACCCAGTTTTGCTGTGGCGTCATTCCATTTGCAGCCTGCGACCCATGGGCGTGTGTGTCGATAAACCCAGGTGCGACCACCTGCCCCTTGGCATCGATGCGGTAAGCATCTTCTGGCACTTGCACCTGCCCCGACTTGCCGACGGCAACAATACGGTTTCCATCAATCAAGACAGTCCCTGACTCAATCACCCCCTTGCCTGCCATGGTCAAAATTCTGGCATTCACGATCGCTGTCTTTCCACTTGGCTTCGCATGCTTTGCGGTAAAGCCAATTCCTGTTTGACTTGGGTCAGCCTCAGGCTTACTGAGATCACTGGTAAAAAGGTCAGCCCCCAAGCTCCAGTGAATCGCAGCGGAATCGCCTGCGAAGTGAATGAAGTCCCCGGCCTCGGTACTCACGCGTCGAATCGGCAGCCCTTTCCCATTGGGCCCCACCTTGATGCTCCGGCCAGACTGGACGAATGGTGCCACGTAGACGTGGAATCGTTCGATGAACGCAATGCTGCTTGAGTCAGGCGAAACACGAAAATCGGTTGCCCACGTGCTGCTGTAATGTGTCCGTTCTTCATTTCCCGTGAGGTCAATCGAACGCAACTCAAGATTATCAGCTTCCTTCTCAGACTTTCTCTGCTGAAAAAAGACACGATCCTGCTGCTGACCAAACTGGGGTTGAAACCCGGTTTTAGAGATTCGGGTTCCTTCCCCATCGCGTGTTGGTATTGAGTACAGCCCCGAATCTCGAGACCAGAGTGGGCTTGTGACGCCGCCCCCAGATTGCTTTCGATAAACGATGAGTTGTCCATCTGGTGAAAACACAGGATCGACGTAATGGCCAGGATCGGGCGTGACGATCCAATTTTCATTTTGCGCTGGGTCTACTGATGCGACTCGCACACTCCCTAATGCGCGGTCATTCCAGGTTGTGTAAACAACGTATTTGCCGTCACGAGAAAAACTAGGACAGAATTCAAAGTCTGTTTCCTGATTGGTTAGTCGCTTAGGTTCCCCGTCAGGAAGATCCCGAATGTAGATATGTCCCAAAGCCTGATACGCAACTCTGTTACCGTTCGGCGAAACAGTCACCCAACGCAACATTTTGACATCGAAATCTTCTCGCCCGATTTCCTGGGCAAAACGTACCGCGGGCTTAATAGCACGATTGTCCTTGATATGAAACGGAATCACCTCAGCACTTCCTGCCTCAACATCAATCTTTCGAATTTTTCCCTTTGCCCATGCAACGATTGCGTCACCGCCTGGCATCCATGCAAAATGCG